>JAYVHR010000062.1:0-5863 GCA_043771075.1 Bacteriovoracaceae bacterium | reverse complement strand
AGAACCGTTGTGAGCGATGATTCTGTCTTTCATTTCTTCATTCCAGAGACCCATTCCGATAAGATCTCTGACGAGATGCTTATTCACTACCGCGAACTCACCGGAGAGAACGCGACGGGTGTACATATTCGAAGTCACGGGCTCGATACACTCATTGTTACCGAGGATCTGTGAAGTAGAAGCTGTTGGCATTGGGGCCATAAGAAGAGAGTTACGAACACCGTAAGTTTTAATCTTCGCTCTCAGAGTAGTCCAGTCCCAGCGATTTGATGGACGAACTTCCCACATATCCGGCTGGAGGATTCCCTGCGAAATCGGAGAGCCTTCATATGATTCGTAGGCACCCTGTTCTTTAGCGAGATCAGCTGAAGCTGAAACGGCTGCAAAGTAGAGCGTCTCAAAGATTTCTTTATTGAGCTGGCGGGCATCTGCAGACTCGAACGACATTCTCATTTTGAAGAATGTGTCGGCGAGTCCCTGAACACCAATCCCGATCGGACGGTTTTTCATGTTCGAGTAACGGGCCTCTTCAACCGGATAATAGTTCAGGTCAATGATGCGGTTAAGGTTACGTGTTACCTGGTAAGTCACATCGTAAAGTTTCTTATGATCAAAAGCATTGTCTTTTACGAACATAGGAAGAGCAATCGAAGCAAGGTTACACACGGCAATCTCTTTCTCAGACGTGTACTGCATGATTTCCGTACAGAGGTTTGAAGACTTGATTGTTCCGAGGTTCTTCTGGTTCGACTTTTCGTTAGCTGCATCTTTATAGAGCATGAAAGGCATACCAGTTTCGATCTGAGACTGGATGACCTTGTACCAAAGATCGCGAGCTTTCACTTTGCGAAGACCGCGGCCTTCAGCTTCGTATTTTTCATACAGAGCATCGAAGGCTTTTCCGTGACAGTCAGCAAGTCCTGGAGACTTGTTCGGGCACATGAGAGTCCACTCTCCGTCCGCTTCTACTCTTCTCATGAAAAGATCATTGATCCACAGAGCGTAGAAGAGATCGCGCGCGCGCATTTCATCTTTACCGTGGTTCTTCTTGAGGTCGAGGAAGTCTTCGATATCAGCATGCCAAGGCTCGAGATAAATCGCGAACGCACCCTTGCGCTTTCCGCCGCCCTGATCGACGTATCGAGCAGTGTCGTTGAAGACACGTAACATCGGTACGATTCCATTAGATGTACCGTTAGTACCTTTGATGAATGAACCCTTGGCGCGAATGTTATGGATCGAAAGACCGATACCACCGGCAGACTGAGAGATGAGGGCACAAGACTTAAGTGTCTCGTAAATGCCTTCGATCGAATCATCTTTCATCGCTACGAGGAAGCAAGAAGACATTTGTGCCTTGTTTGTTCCTGCATTGAAGAGAGTTGGTGAAGCGTGAGTGAACCAGCCCTCAGAGATGAGGTGGTAAGTCTTCATTGCTTCTTCGATATTATCCGGCTGAACTCCGAGAGCAACTCTCATAAAGAGGTGCTGGGGACGCTCAACGATTTTACCGTTTACTTTGAGGAGGTATGACTTCTCAAGAGTCTTGAATCCGAAATAATCGAATTCGAAGTCCCGCGAGTAAGCGATCTCAGTTGAGATTCTGTCCTTGTACTCGCGGCAGTACTCATAGAACTCTTTTGAAATGAGTGGCTGTTTTTCGCCAGTGTACTCATTCTTGAAAGTATAGAGAGTCTCCATCGTTTCCATGAAGGAATCAGATGTTGAGCGGTGAAGGTTCGCTACTGCGATACGACCGGCGAGCCGTGCGTAATCTGGATGCACCGAAGTCATATAAGCAGAAACTTCTGCAGAGAGATTATCGAGCTGCTCAGTGGAAATCCCATCAAAGAGACCATTGATGGTCCTCTGGGCAACTGTCATCGAATCAACGTATTTGGCGTCGAGTCCGTATGTCAGCTGGGAAATCCGATGAGTGATCTTATCGAATTGAACTGGTTCTCTTTTTCCTGAACGTGTTTGTACAAACATTGCTTACTCCTTAAAAATCCATATCGGTTGAGAAAGCGAACTGAGAACCAGCAACATCTTTCGCAGAATTTGCGACGCCTGCTTTCTGATATTCAGAGACACGTTTCTCAAAGAAATTTGTCTTACCTTGCATAGAAATCATTTCCATCCAGTCAAATGGGTTTTTTGCATCCCAGATGTTGCTGTATCCGAGTGAACGCATGAGGCGGTCAGCACAGAAACGGATGTACTCTTTCATCAAGTCTGCATTCATTCCGATAAGTGATACCGGAAGAGCGTCAGTGATGAACTCGCATTCGAACTCAACAGCTTCCTTGATCAGATCGCGGATGCGGCCCTCAGAAGGCTTGTCAGTGATGTAGTCTTTGTAGAGCAGGCACGCGAAATCTGTGTGGAGACCTTCGTCACGAGAGATGAGCTCGTTAGAGAAAGTGAGTCCCGGCATGAGGCCGCGTTTTTTCAACCAGAAGATTGAGCAGAATGCGCCCGAGAAGAAAATCCCCTCGATAGCAGCGAAAGCTACCAGACGTTCTGCGAACGACTCGTTACCGTTGATCCACTTCATCGCCCAGTCAGCTTTCTTCTTGATACAAGGAATCGTATCGATCGCCTTGAAGAGTTTCTCTTTCTGAGCGGCATCTTTAATGTATGTATCGATCAGGAGCCCATAAGTCTCAGCATGGATATTTTCCATCGCGATCTGGAAACCATAGAAGGCACGTGCTTCAGGAATCTGAACATCGTTATAAAAACGAAGTGCGAGGTTTTCGTTAACGATTCCATCAGAAGCTGAGAAGAATGCTAGGATATGTGAAATGAAGTGACGTTCACCGTCGTTCATTGATTCCCAGTCATTCAGATCCGCGTAGAGATCAATCTCTTCCGCCGTCCAAAAAGAGGCCATGGCCTTTTTGTACATTCCCCAGATCTCGTTGTGCTTGATCGGGAAAAGAACAAAACGGTCATTTGTTTGTGTAAGTAGTGGCTCCAAGCTCGTCGTCATACCCCAACTCCTTCGTCATGATGTGTGTGGTAAGTGTTTATATCTGTCTTAATTCAAGCGTAGTAGTTGAACTGACATTTGAAAAGAAAAAAACTAGATATAGTGGTGTCGACATTTTTTTGACGGTTTTTGCTACTAGATAGGCTATTTTCCGACAAATTTAGTAGAGTGAAAAACAACAAATTCTTACATTGAAACGTGCGCCATTTGATTCGTGCTTTACAAAAAATTTGGGCCTCTAGTCATAAGAGGAAAAACTTTCCGTCCACTACAAAAAGAGATCGAGAAAGGCGCAGAAAGTGAGCCCAATGGTGAATCCGAGGGTGGAAATTTTTTCCCCATGCCTTCTTCTCTCCCCAAATTCCCAACCCACCACACTCATCATCGATGCCCCCGCAAACGAAAGAAGAAGAGGAAGGGCCAGTGTGGTTGAGCTCGCAAAGATGAATCCAGCATAAGAAGACGCGGTTTCAATGACCGCCGTCACCGCATTTGCAAGGAGTGCTGAAGACAACGAGAATCCTGCGAGGAGAAACGACAGAGAGCTCACAAATCCTTCCGGAAGATTCTGAATGAAGATCGCAATACTCAAAGGAAGAGCTTTTTCCCAGCCCAGTGCCGCGACATCAAATCCCATCGACAACCCCTCCGGGATATTATGCAGCCCCATCACGAAGACAAAGAGAAACGCCCTCTGCCGTTTGATATTTTTTGTCATCCTGCGGATGATCTGAGCGGAGATGGTGATGAAAAGAATTCCTGCGACAAGACCCTTAAGCAGCGGAGCAATACTTCCGCTGAGTCTCCATGCCGGAAGAAACAATGAAAAGAGCGAGGCACTCATCATGACTCCTCCGCCGAATGACTCCCAGAAACAGCGTCTTTCTTCTTTCATATAATGGTGAAAGAAAACAGGTACTGACCCAAGAAGAGTAGCGAAGCCAGAAACGAAGAATAGGCCAAGAATGGTGATCGGAGTCATCAGAGAGAATTCTATGACAACTCTCTCAGAAGGAAAATTCGCTGTTCTCTATGGATTTATTGATGAAATCGATTGGATAGAGACGTCGGGGAAAGGTAGACTGATTCCAATTAACAAGGAGACCTCTCATGGCCAAAGCGACGCAAAAAATTGATATCGGGATAAGTGAAAAAGACCGGAAAGCTATCACGCAGGGACTTAATCGCCTGTTGGCCGATTCCTACACTCTGTATCTTATGACCCACAACTTTCACTGGAATGTGAAAGGGCCCATGTTCAACACTCTTCATCTGATGTTTGAAGGTCAGTACACTGAACTCGCTCTGGCCGTTGATACGATCGCTGAACGCATCCGCGCTCTCGGATACCCGGCACCTGGAACATACTCAGAATTCGTGGCCCTTTCTTCTATTAAAGAAGTGAAAGGTCAGCCGAAAGCAGAAGACATGATCAAGCATCTTGTATCTGGTCAGGAAGCTGTGATCAAAACTGCGCGTTCACTCTTTGCTGTGGTTGAGGCTTCTTCTGATGAACCAACCGCAGATCTTCTCACACAGAGAATGCAGATCCATGAAAAGACGGCATGGATGCTCAGATCTATGCTGGAGTAGTCACAATAATATTGGCCACCTTCGGGTGGCCTTTTCATTTCAAGTCCTCCAAATCACAGCACCACATTGAGTCCGACACGTTAAGGCCTGAGAATAGGTACATGAAACAATTTCTTTTCATTTTTCTTCTCACAGGCTGTTCGTCCATGCAGGAGAAAGCAAATGAAGAAGTCATGATACGTCAGGAACTAACTGAGATGACTGCAATGCTGGAGAACATGACATATGCCATTCATAAACCGATTTACCGTAATCCTGACGATTAGTTTTTTACTGAATGGAATTGCCAGTTCAGATGATCCCGGAAAACTTCTAGAACAGAATGATCTCGGAGATCAGATTCTGACAGGTAGAACCAAAGGGGAAATTTTTCAGGAACTAAAGGAAGGATATTTCGCTGCCAGGATCACGGGCGAGATCGGAACCCATGCCATGATCATCCATTCCGTAGAGCTGATGACCTGGGACTTTTGCAAATCCCGCAAAGCACTTCCTCTTTTTTCAGATTACCGCTTTGGAAGAGATGATCGATCAGGGAAAAATTCCTGGGAAGAAATTGCTTTTACCTGCAAAGGAACACTTGAAGAAAACTGGTCCCGTCACGTGAAACAGCTTTGCCGGCCAAGGGAACAGGATGAATCAGCTGTGCTTTGTAAAATGATGGAAACTAAACACGGCGAAGAAGCAATCAGATGCTCAGGCTTCTGTCAGATCGCTTTTACGAACGATCATTTACTCTATAAGAATTAAACGCATTGTTTATAAACAAATAATAATAATCAGAATTTTGTCTCAATTTGCCCCGTTGTTTGCACGATAAGATCATACTTACTCGGAGGGAAACAACGTGATCTTTTACACCATCCAGGGCCCCGGCCACCAACTTGAAATTCACGACGATAAAATCACTCTTTCCAAAAAAACCTGGCTAAGACAGCTTTCAAGAAAAGAATCAGCACGTGTCTGGGAGCTTAAATCTCTCTCTGGATTTGAGATCTCTGTTCCCCACTACTTCCTATGGGGAAAAATCGAATGGCGCAGTAACGACGGTTCTAAGGGCAGTTTTCGCTTCTCCACAAATCCCGAAATGGTCAGGAAAATTGAGAAGTACATGCAGAAGATGATCCTGAAGAATCTGCATCGGAATTATCAGAACAAAATCGCTGCCTGATGCCTTGATCGCATGCCCCCGTCATTTTAAAATGGGGGCATGAAATCTCTCCTTCAAATCACACTCACATTTCTTTTTCTTCTCCCCACTAATTTGAAAGCCGC
>JAYVHR010000061.1:0-4109 GCA_043771075.1 Bacteriovoracaceae bacterium | reverse complement strand
TCGGCGATGGGGCTGGTCACAAAACAGGAATCACGTTTTGTTGTCATGATCCGGAATGTACAGTGGAGAAAGGAAACTTTTTACATTGAAAGCGGCGGCGGAGTAGTTCCGGGATCGGAACTCAAAAAAGAACTGAAAGAGATTTCGTGGAAAAGAAATGTGGTGAAGGATCATTATCTATGAGCCTCAAAATCCGCGATCTCACCAGGATCTATTTCTGCACCGGTGCCCGGAATCACGATCTCCTGAAATTCTTCCCTGATCATAAAATCCAGTTTGAATTCGATGAACGGATGGCCAGTTTCCGCGCCCTCGGATTTGCCAAAGGAACAGGAAACCCTTCTGCCATCTGCACGACTTCCGGAACTGCTGTTTCTGAGTGTATCTCAGCCATGCTGGAAGCTAAATACGCTGATGCCCCGCTGGTTCTCATCTCCGGTGACCGTCCGAAGAAAATGCACGGCACTGGTGCTCCGCAGACGGTTGATCACGATCCCCTCACTGCCGGTGCCCGCGGAAGTTATTTTGAAATTCCTCTTTCAGAGTTTGCCGACTTTGAAATTAAAGACCCTGTCTATCCGGTTCACATCAATGTCCTGGTGGATGATACAAAGGCGCACGAAGGAAAAGTGGGCCTGGGAAGAGATTTCTCTCACTTTGAATCTTTTCTGGGTCAGGTAAAAAGACCTCTCTTTCTTTTTTCTCATGAAGCGGAATCCATGCGTCCCTTCATTTTGAAATTTGCCGGCACAAACCTACCCTATTATTCCGAAGTCATGAGCGGGGGCCACGATGTCTCCATTATCAGGACTGAAAAAAAACTAATTGAGCTATTCCGTAAGTGCGCCTTTGATGGCGTGATCAGAATCGGTCACACACCTCTTTCCAAAGTGTGGCGTCTTCTGGAAACCAGTCCACTCCCGGTCTTCTCCTTTGATTCCCGAAATCTTCCGGGACTTTCATTCGGTGAAATCATGCCCATGAGTTCAAAAGAACTCATTACTCAGGACCGTTTCTGGAAGGCCCTTGAAAAGATAAACTTTGCCTTTGAAGGTGATGATTCCGTGGAAAGTTTTGTGAATCTCTGCAAAAAATATCCCGCGAGCGAACTCTCCTTCATGAAAAGTCTTCAGGATGCTCTGCCGTATGACGGAAAAGTTTACCTGGGAAATTCACTCATTATCCGATTCTTTGAAATGGTTCAGACCAAACGCTTCCGGATTGACGGCAATCGCGGCGTCAACGGCATCGACGGACAACTGGCGACCGCGATCGGGATTGCAGATACAACCAAAGAAACGGTCTTTTGTATCCTGGGTGACATCACCACCCGTTATGACCTCTCAGCACTTGCCGAGATGCCGAAAAATTTAAAACTCATTATCATGAACAATCGCGGTGGCAGAATCTTTGATATGCTGAAACTCGACAAGCGAATCATTCTTGAACATGAAAGAGATTTCAGTGCCATTGCCCCGGCGATGGGACTAACCTATTCACCTAATCTCGTTGATCTCAAAACCCATCAGGTGATTGAACTTCGCCCTTCGCAGGATGAGACAGAGAAGTTTTTGTCGGAGTGGATGTGATCAGGGTCTTCCATGGATTCCTGGGTTCTCCCCGGGATTTTGAGTTCCTGAAAGGCGACGGGATTATCCTACATGATCTCTATCAGGAAACTCCTGTCACCAATGCAAGTGACATTCTCATCGGCTACTCCATGGGCGGAAGACTTGCGATGGAACTTGCGAAGAAAAATGGCTTCAGGAAACTCATCCTCATCAACGCTCATCCAGGAATCGTGGATGACAAAGAGCGCGAGGTTAGAAATGCCTGGGAAGAAGAAGTTCTGGAACGACTGACAGATACAGAATCATTCCTCAGCTGGTGGAATGCACTTCCGCTATTTAAGAACGACCGCCCCCTCACCAATGTCCCGGTTGGGTCTGCTGCTCTTTTTCAAAGGATGGTTCTTTCAGGTCAGGAGAATTTTCTTTCTTTCCTCAAAGAGAATAAGGAAAGAGTGCACTGGATTCTGGGAGAAAAAGATCCCAAATACTCTTTGCTGAAAAATCAACTTCATGACTTCGATGTTCATATGCTACCGGCGGGACATCGCCTGTTCCAGCAGCCTGAGCTTTTGATCCCCATTATCCGGAAACTAGCTTCATGAAAAATTTTATCCTCGCGGCCCGTCCCAGAACACTTCTCGCCGGAGTCATTCCTCCACTCGTAAGTTATTTTTACTTTTATTCTTCTACCGACAATCACCGGGTGGCCTGGGGAATACTTTGTATCTCGGGCGCGCTCTTTATTCAGCTCGCAACAAACTTTTTCAATGATGTGATTGATTTCAAGAAAGGGGCCGATGCCAAGCGGGTCGGACCAACCCGGGTTAGTGCTGCGGGCCTCGTCGACATTAAGACTGTTGAGTTCTGGGCATGGTCATGTGTCTTTGCGGCAGCACTCATCGGCATTCCGATTATCATCCGCGGGGGATGGCCTTTTATTGTCATTGGGCCTATTTCACTTTATCTCACTTTCGGTTACACCGGCGGGAAAGTCTCACTTGCCTATCGAGGTCTCGGAGAATTATTTGTATTTCTTTTCTTCGGATTATTCTCGGTTATTGGTTCTTTTTATATTTACTCGAAGACAGTTGATGAACGGATCGTCACGCTTGCATCGATTTACGGGCTCCTCGCGACAACTTTTATTTGCATTAATAATCTCCGTGACCGGGAAACGGATGCGGAAGTTGGAAAGAAGACACTTGCGACCAGAATGAGTGTCCATTCCTACCGGACCTTTACTCTCATAACAATCTTCCTGCCTTATCTCTTGCTTCTTCATTTCCTGAGCTTCAGGTACGTTTTCGTTACCTACTTAGCCTTGCTACCGGCCTTGATCCTTGCGAAAATCACATTAAAGAAATCAGGCGCCGAACTGAATGAAGGTCTCAAGTTTTCAGGGATCCATATGATTATTTTTTCTATCCTTCTTTGTGGAGTTTTCCTAAGTGAACATCACGTTTAGCCGTTACACGGTCACTCCTAAAAAACGACTGAATCGTCTGAGCTCAATGGGCCCCAAAGACGGTGTATTTCTGAGTGCTGAATTCAACGGAAAAAAAGTTTACGCTGACTATTTTCCACACCTTCCTTTGGGCGATGAATCCGTAGAAATATTCCTCGCCGGCTTCAAAGGACAGAAGACTGAGTATCAACAGAAAGTATTTCAGCTTCTGAAAGACGATGCCCGTTTTCAGGAATTTCCGTCGAGAAAATTCCGCAACCACCAGCTCTGGTCCGGGAGTGAAGAAATTCATTCCCCGGTCGTAAAATATAAGATGCTTAGTACTCATGACAATGTTTTCCATGAGGCCCTGAGAAAAGGTATCCGCGTCCGTCTGGATGCGAATGCAATGTTCAACCCAACGAACATGCATCTCCTTCTTGACCCGATTAAACCTGAATGGCGCAGTCTCATCGACTATGTCGAAGATCCTTTATCCACCACTGACTGGTCCGGCTTTCCACTTAAGCGGGCGCGGGATTTTATTTCCGGCACACCGTTTGATCTCTATATCTACAAACCAAATTGCGAAATACTTCCGACTTTTCCCAATCTCATTTTCAGCGCCTATCTGGGTCACGTTCTCGGATCCTGGCATACGTATTGTGAATTAATGGAAAATGGTAATACACAGATTGTTCAGGGAATTATCGGAACAGGCTTCTATGAAGAAGTCAGGGATTTTTACCTGGGGGACTTTGAAACAGGCTTTTCTCCGGATCTTGCCATCGTAAAAGAAACCTATCGCGAATTGGCGAAAAGAGACTGGAAACCTTTGTGTTCGATGTAAATTTCGCTGACGAGTTTAAAATCATCACTCACCCGTCTCTCACAGGGGCCCGCGATCGTCTGAGAGATGAACTCGCAAATCTGGATTTCACAGCTCATTATGCCATCTTTTCTTCGGGCACGAGTTCCCATGAACTGAAGGGCTATATTCTTTCTGAAAAAGCGATGGAAGCTAACGCCCGGGCAGTCAATGAATGGTTCTCCCTTACTCCCGATGATGTCTGGGGTTTGTCGCTACCCACATA
>JAYVHR010000060.1:0-4202 GCA_043771075.1 Bacteriovoracaceae bacterium | reverse complement strand
CGGTGTTAATCGCTGAAGTCGACGAGATCCGCGCTATCAAGGAAAGTACCATCGGTGAGATCAAAGAAATTGCTGACAAGAGCATGAAGTCTGAGGAATTCATCATTTCCCGGACTGAAGGTCCATTCCGCTGCGCTCTAGGTAGTGTCATGAAGCTTAAAACCGGCGGATACAAGATTTCCGGCGTTACTGCAGCGGCCCTCAAGCTCAGACTCGGTGACAAAATCCGATTTGTCTCATTCAAGGCAGCACCTCCCAGAAAAACTCCGAAGAAGTCAGTAAAAAAGCCAAAATAAGGCTTGTAGAACCTTACTGAAAATTAAGAAAATAGAGGGACTTAAAGTAAAAGAGGTTCTCTATGAAACTTATCGTTGCACTGTGCATTCTCATCAGCTCTTTCAGCGTTTTCGCGAAATCTAAAATTTCCATTTTCGTTTCCCTTTCACCTGCCGGGAGTTTTTCAGCAATCAGTGAAAAAGCGAAAGGAAATCTTTTCAAGCAAGGCGACGGCTTCACTGCTGATAAAATTTCGGCCACGATCGAGTCTTTCAAAACCGGCATCGACCTTCGGGATGAGCATTTCTGGAAACACCTAAATTCTACCAAGCATGACAAAGCTGTTCTCACTAACCTCAAGGCGGCTGGCGGAAAAGCGACAGCAGATCTGGAAGTAAACGGTGTGAAAAAGCCGATTGCGATCAATTACAAAGTTGCCGGAGAAGAAATCGTGGCAACATTTGCAGTGAAGGCTTCTCAATTCGGTCTCGCCAAGGCTGAGTACCTCGGTGTGGGTGTAGAAGATAACGTCAAAGTGGAAGCGACTCTTCCTTTCCGCACGAAATGAATTTTCTTTTGGTAAGCGTTCTGGCAATCCTCGTCGGGTGCCAGGATTACAATTCCAACTCTAATGATGATGATCGCTTCAAGCGGGTTACTCTCACTGGTACAGCTGGTTTTAATTCTGCTTACTATATTCTTCAGGATCGTTGCACCAGCTGCCACACCTCCTCCGTTCATAATGCCTGGGCAAGTTACACCAGCGAGGCGGACTGGATCAGAGAAGGTCTGGTTTCGGCCGGGGATGCTGATGGTTCCAAAGTTGTTTTCCGTATCATCAACCATGGAAGTACTGACTCAGACATGCCTTTGGGTATGGGTCCACTTCCGAATGACGAATATCAGGATGTCGTTGATTGGGTGAACGGAATTCCATGAAGTTTTTCTTCCTGCTCATTCTTCTTATTTCAGCCAGGGCATCATGGGCCTATCCGAATTTTATCGGTCATGGTTATACGTCATGCCTTAACTGTCACTATAACCCGGGCGGAAATGGTCCACTGACTGACTATGGTCGTGCCATTGCTGCCACTGCTATTTCTTCCGGCGCTCTTTATCCGGAAAGCATGTCTGAGGAAAAAGTCGCTTACACATCCGGCTTTTTCTTCCGTAAACCAAAACAGAACTATGTTCGTACTCAGATTAATTATCGCGGTTTTCAACTCGTCAGAAATCCCGGTTCATCGAGATCTGAAACCAAGCAGTGGATTAACATGCAGGCGGATGCCCGCCTGATTTTGAAATCTCCTTCTGACCGGTTTATTACCGTCATCAATTATGGTTATTCTCCGAAGCCGACCGGTTCCAATGAGGACATGAAAGAATGGCGAAGCCGCGAACACTACATGGGCTTTCGTTTCACTCCAAAATTTGGTCTCTATGCCGGACTCATGGATAAAGCTTACGGTCTACGCGTAATTGAACACGTCATGGTGAACCGGACGACTCCGCAGGTCACTCAGAACGATCAGGTGCACGGAGTGCAGGCCCATTACCTCGGAGAAAAATCCGAAATGTTCTTCCACGGTTTCCTCGGAAATTTGTCTCAGAAAGAAGACATCCGTATGAAAGGCGGAAGCTTCATGTTCGAAAGAACAGTGAGCGACATTCACCGGGTGGGTGCCTCGGTCATGCATTCACAGAATAAATATCTCACACTTCTTTCTTACGCCGGCCATGGACGCTGGAATCTGAAAGAGGGTTCAGCTCTTCTTGCGGAAATTGGTCAGACGAAACGAACTGCGGATGCGAGTTTCTTTGATAAGACATCCCGCTACGGAATTCTTCAGACGTATCTTCGCCCATGGCGTGGAGTTTATTTCTTAACGAACATCGAGTACTACCAGGACAATATCGCAAAAGAGCCGTACTTCGTCAGATGGGGCCCGGGACTTCAGTACTTCCCGATCACCCGGTTTGAGATTCGTGCCGATGTCTATAACACCAGAAACTTCTCTCCGGATTCTTCCAGCAAGGATTCGTGGATGTATCTCCTGCAGGCCCACGTATGGTTGTAGTGAAATTCATCCTTCTCCTTATTGTGTTGAGTGGAGCTGCTTTCGGGACAGATATACTCGAAGAGTTTAAGAAAAAAGATTACGCCGGCGTTCACCGCATTTATCAGGAAAATCCTTCCCGGAATTTCAGCCGGAAAGAATTGATTATGATTTCTTACTCCCTACGGAAACTCGAGTTTTACCGGCAGGATGTGAAGATGAACGTGAGACTCATCAAAAAAGAATACAATCAATATCACAAGCGCGTGCTGAAGCAGATTAAGGCCGGTGATACGATTGATTCAGATGAATATCCGGAAGCGCTGAAAGTCCTCTATTGGAACCTCATGAATGCCTATGGGCAGATCATTCTGAGTTACGATGCTAATTCTCAGCTCATTAAAAAAGATCATGAACACTATCTGATCTTTGCCAAGATTCTCTCGGAACTTGAGTTCCGCGAAGGAAAAGTGGACAAACTCAATGATAGAATCATGGCCCACATTCTCATGCTTCAGAACAAGGTCTATAAGTTTTCTTCCAGCTGGTACATGCAGTTTATGTCGTGGCAGCAGGAATCCCAGATCGTAGGTCCCAACAGTTTTTCTTCCAACCTCACCGTGACCAACCGTGGTCTTTGCTTGGGTGGAGATCTGGGTTATGAAAATGCCACTTACCACTGGTACGTCGATGGATGTGCATTCTATGGATCGGGTGGTGTTTCCGCTGAATCCGGAACGGGTGTGAATTATCAGCAGTCCAATGTTCCGGCCTATGGTCTTAAACTTGGCCCGGGTGCATCGCTTATCGTCTCTTCCTCGAAATCAAGAATCGGAATCAAAATTCCTATTGTCTACAACGTTCAGTCTCTCCAGAATCCGGGTCAGCCTAATTTTTCAATTAACTCAGAATCGGCGATCTCTATAGCGACTTCGCTCTACTCCCGCTGGCAATTTGATAAGTGGTATTTCCAGACTGAATTTGGAAAGTACGTCGACCGCGAGGCTACTATCTGGACACTCGGTATCGGGCACCAATTTTAGTTCCGATCACTGGCCCTTGTTTGTACTCTCAAAAATCTTGTCAGCACTCGTTGCCACAAATCCCTGATAGAGCTTTCCATTCTTCAAGGGATACCGTTTGGCGAATTCGTAGTAACACGCAGGAATGGACATTTTTCCGTCGTCAAAACTGACCTCAATCGTATTTGCGAGTGTGGCAGTCTGCTCGAGAAAAACTTCCGGTGTTCCCTTCACTTCTCCGCCACTGGCGTTCAGCTGGAAACTATTTTTCTTAAGCCACTCATTGAGAATCCGGATGTCTGAGAATTTTTTCAGGATATTGATGAATACGGTAAAGTGGTTCGGACGATAACCGAAGGCCGCAACCCATGCTGCGTAGTCAGACTCCTTCAGGAGTTCCTTATACTGGGCCATTGTGACTTTCCACGGTCTTCCCTGAGAACTGAAATCGAAATCTTTTTCACGACCTTCAGGAATCTGCGAAATAAACCCATTCACCATTGTCCTCAGGGACTGAGAAAATTCCTCGAGTTTAAGTTCAGAGATAAATATCTTGGGAAGGGATTCATCCGTATGTTCGTAGTGTTTAGCATAAAGCTTTTTTTCCGGGAACTGATAGTCACCCTTGTATGTATAGCCGGAGTCGATAAAAGGTTGCGCAATCACATCAACACCCACACGGGAATGGTTGAAAGTCCGCAGGGCAATGTGATCATTCTGGATTTTCTCACCTTCAGCGTTCAGAAGATCATAAATCTTCTTGGCCAGAGGATTGATCGCCACATAGTCGATCCACATCTTATCCAACAAGGACGCTAAACTTTTGGCCATAAAAACTCCTTAGGAG
>JAYVHR010000059.1:0-5667 GCA_043771075.1 Bacteriovoracaceae bacterium | reverse complement strand
CCTTCGCGAAGTTGTTTCACACGCTTTGCAGTCAGGTGAACCAATTCATAACGATTTTCAACGTGTTCAAGGCAATCTTCAACGGTGACTCGAGCCATACTTACCTCTTAGATGTTTTGAATCTCCATTTTTAAAAGACTTGGACACTATTGTCAAAGACAGAATGGAGGAATTAATGCTGGGAGCCAAAAAAAAGTGGGCAAATCCCTCTGAGTCAGTCGGATAAAGGGTCTTTTCTTACTCTCTCTCGGCTGATTTTGATCTGCGTCTATAAAGGGGATGAAATTCGTCTTCGGAATATTGCTTATATTTGCCCAGGGCCCAGAACCATTTGTAGTCTGTGATGAGAATCCTGATCCCGATAACTCGGTCAATCCACCCCAACTGGTTCTGAGAACCCGCCGGGAATAAAACTAAGAATACATCTTATTGATTTCGTCTTTGTATTTTTCAGAGACGAGCTTCCGTTTGATCTTCAGTGAAGGAGTGAGGAAGTTGTCTGTCGTAAATTCTTCCGTGACGATGATGAATTTTTTGATGGTCTCGTATTGTGCCAGGTCCTGATTGAGTTCATTGATCTCATTCTGAATCACTTCTTTAACCTTGGCATTTTTGGCAAGATCACTGACAGAACAATCCGAAGGCATGTTCATATCATCAAGCAGATGCAGGAATGCTTCTTTCTCAATTCCCACAAGTGCCGTGACGAAGTTTCTCTTCTCACCCACAACGACAAACTGGGAAATATGCGGCTTCATCTTCGCCATGTTCTCTATCTTCTGAGGAACAACGTATTTTCCACCGCTCGTTTTGATAAGATCTTTTTTTCGATCGGTAATCTTCAGGAATCCTTCGGAAGTAAATTCTCCGATGTCTCCGGTGTAGAGCCAGCCATCTTTCATGGCTTCTTGAGTAGCGGCCGGATTCTTGTAATACTCTTTCATCATCGCGCGACTTTTTACGAGAATTTCTCCGTCGGCCGCAAATGAAATTTCTACATCACCCATAGGGCGGCCTACTGTGCCGGGAACTTGCTTGGCGAGCGGATTAAGGCACACCGGTGCAATCGTTTCTGTGAGGCCATAACCTTCAAGGATCGTGAGATTGGCGTAGCGAAGAAACTTAATGATATCCGGTGCGAGGGGAGCTCCGCCTGAGACAAAGTATCTTATCTTACCGCCAAAGCGATCATAGATTTTAGAGAAGACAAGTTTCTTTGCCAGACGATATTCGAGAAGTTCAGAAGCTGTCGGAGAAAGATCAAAATCTATTTTATGAAAATATTTTTCTGCGGCACCAACCGCCCATTTAAAAACCTGCTTCTCAATCATGGTACCGGATGTTGTTTTCTCCATGATCTTGGAATAAATTTTTTCAAAAATTCGCGGCACCGCAATCATTACTGTTGGTTTTACAATCGCGAGATTATCAATGAGTTTCTCAATTGATTCTGCGTAGACGGCTTGCCATCCAAAAACCAATGGCAATAAGGAATCTGTTCTTCCCAGAACATGCGAAAGTGGAAGAAACACAAGAGTCTTATCATTGACAGTGAAAGCACCCTTAATCGTCATCTCGACGTTGTAAAGCATCGAGACGAGGCCATCCTGAGTGATCACCGCGCCCTTGGGCTCACCGGTTGTTCCGGAAGTATAAATGATCGACGCCATTTCATCCGGTTGCTGGTCTTTGATGTTGTTCTCAAAGAAGTCAGGTTGCACTTTCACTTCTTCTTTACCGGATCGGGAAAGTTCTTTCATCGAGTAGTAGGGATATGAATTGCGGAATTTCTTCAAAGTCTCTTCGGAGAGTTCATTGATTGAGATGATGTACTTAAGATTCTTCAGATGCGCGAGCACCGGAATGACTTTTTCCATTTGCTTGTCGTTTTCAACGATCAAGGCGACAGCATCAGAGTGATTAAAAATATATTCCACTTCATGGCCGAGATACGTCGGGTAGACCGGAATCAGTGTGCAACGTGAGCACATGGTGGCCATATCAAAAAGATGCCATTCCTTGGAAGTCTGCGCGAGGATGGCGATCTTATCGCCAACGGTAACACCGATTTTCCGCAAGCCCATAACGAGATATTCGATCTGATTTTTGTATTCTGAAAACGAAAGGTTTTTCACCTCATTGTTTTCAATCCAGCCAATGGCGTGGCGATCAGGATATTTGGCGACTTTCTCCAGAAGGAGTCTGCCGATAGTGAGAGTGCCTGGGTTCATACATTCCTTACGTTGCTTACTAGTCCATTTTTTTATGGACCGTTTCAATAAGCAAGAAAAAACAACTGTTTCCGGATTCTTTCTGGGGCATGAGTCATGCATAGAGTGATGTCATGAAAAACATCATCATTGTCAGCAAGTGTGTCCGGGTTTCACCCTACTCATCGGAAGAGAACAACTATTACTTTCACTTTAAGGGTGTTTTCGCAGGGGATTTACTGAAGGAAGTCATTCTTCACGGGAGAAAGGAATTCACTATCCGGAAAGGAGAGGAGTATCTCATCTATGTTCAGATGACCGCATTAGAGAAAGGAACTCTCTGGGGAAAGATACTGCGAATTAAGCCGCTGGATGAATGCTGGGATCGAACTTAATCGACGTTAATGGCCACGTGATCGCCCACCATGAATTGCTGAAGTTCAAAGACCGGAACGTCTTCTTTTTCATATTCATTCACGGAAGCAATACAGGCTTCGTCAGAAGTATGGATAACTTTTAATTCACCGATCTTCACTTTGTAGTTCACGCGCTTCTTATTATCGTAAGGGTTCTGAATTGAGATAATTCTGAAGACATCAAGAATGCTGTCCTTCTTAATTCCCTGGCCTTTACCAATATTCACATAAAAGTTTTTACGGAGAACTTCGTTCTCTGTGCCCATAGCAAGATCCTGAGCAAGGCTAAAGATCACGTAGGATCTGGCCCAGAGGTTCTGGCTGATAAGCATAGTCGTTAGGATAAGCAGGATTTTCATTGAAGCCTCGCAGGTTCTTCTTAGGCTTCGTATCGGGTGGGGGGTAGGAAAATTTAGCCTGATCATGAAGGTTGAGCTTCATGGTCAGGCATTACGACTACTGTTTCTTGATTTTGAGGTACTTGAGATTGTTATAGATGATGTCGGAGTAGCGGAAGTTCTCCAGGTGATTGTGATAGAGGATATAGTTCCGCGAATAGTACTGCATGATCCAGGGAAGATCAGCATTCACAATTTTCTCCATCTTGCTCATGATGGAGAACTTATGGGCCCCATCATCGAGGAGGCGGAGTTCTTCAAAGAGCTTGTCGTACTCAGGATTGGAATAAAGCGATGAGTTTGAAGCCCCGATATTTGAAGTCGCAAGGAGCTGAAGGACGTTCTCTGCATCCGGATAATCGAGAACCCATCCACCTTGCCAGAATTGAAGCTCACCCTTGCGTGATTTATCGAGGAATGTCGGAAAGGTATTGAGACGAACTTCGACTTCGATTCCGAGATTGCGGAGTTCCTGCTGAACGAATTCTCCCATTTGCCGTTTTCTGGTATCTGTCCCGCGAACATCGTAGATGACTTTTGGAAGTCCTTTACCACCCGGATAACCAGCGTCAGCGAGATATTTTCTCGCGATTTCCAGATCATACTTATAAGGAAGTTCTGAAGATGGTGAGTAGCCCGGAATTCCCGGAGGGTAAATGGAGTTCGCCTTTTGCGCGACACTTCTCGTGAAGATCTCAATGTATTTCTCAGTATTCACACCATGAGCGATAGCTTTTCTGAGATTGAGATTTTTTCCGAAGAGCGGATCCTTCATGTTGAAGTTGATCCACCAGTAAATGAGAGTCGGCGAGGCCTGGAGCTGGATATTTTCTTTCACAACTTCCGGTCTTAATTTCCCGTCAGGACTTAAGGCAAGATCGTAATGATCTTTTACGAGATTAATCATGTCTGTTTTCTTCGACATGAAATTCAACCAGTCTGTCTGAGACTCTTTTATCACCACGAGTTTAATATTTTCCACGAACGGAAGCTTGGCACCAGCGTCTTTCATGAGTCCATGCTCATGCGCGTAGCGGTCCCCTTCACCAGGATAAACACTGGATGTGTATCCCGCGAATTTCTTCAGGGTGACTTCCTGGCTCGGATTATAGCTCACAATCGTATAGGGTCCTGTTCCCACGGCTTTCATTGAGAAATCATTTTTTGCTGCGCGGATCGCTTCTTCCGGAACCGGTGAAGTGAAATTCAATGTCATCGCCCACAGCAGTTGTGGATACGGACGAATTAGTTCGATAACGAGAGTATGGTCGTCCGTGGCACGCACACCCGGGACATCCATGGAGAAAAACTTATTGAGATCTGTTCCGACAGCATCTCTCCATTCATTGAAGCCTTTCACTTTGCCTTCGAAGAGAAACCATCCCTGAGAGCGGCTTCCGAGAAATGCCAGACGCTTGATCTGGTTCACGATATCTATCGCTTTCACTTCGCGACCTTTCGGCAGCCATTCGGAATCGTGAAACTTGATTCCTTTTTTTAACTTGAAGGTATAAGTGAGACGGTCACGAGATACATTTGGCATCGACTCGGCCAGGAGAGGGCGAAGTGAGTAAGGACGCTTGAGGTATTCAAACTCATAAAGAGTTTCATAAACATGGGCCACCGGAACCCAGCAGACAGTATCGTAACAGTTGGCCGGATCGAGTGTCGCAATTTCCTGTTGAAGGGAAATCGATACAGTATCGGTTTTCTGCTTGTTCTTGGTACAGGCAGCAAAGGCCAGTAAAGAAAGGATGAGAAAATATTTCACTGAAGAGCTCCTTCGACGGCTTTAAGTAATTCGTTAACTTTAGCAGCATCACCTGAACCCATGGCATTGTCCGGTTTCCCGCCACCACGTCCATTCACAATCGGCATGACAGTCTTGAGGATGGCAGAACAATCTATTGCGTTGTTGGTTCGGTGAGTTTTCAGAATGAATGAAACTTTGTCTCCTTCCACAGCGTAAAGGAAGAGAACACCCTTCGGGAATTTATCGACGTAAATATCTCCGAGCTTTCTCATATTTCCCTGATCGGCATTCGGAGCTTTTGCCACCGTCAGCGTGTGACCGCCTTTGGCCGGACGCTGATCATCGAAGAGGTTCTGTGATTCAAAATTCTGAAGCTTGTCGTTCAGAGTATCGAGCTGCTTTGATTTATCTTTAATGTCAGCAAAGAGACCAGAGAGTTTCTCGAGAACTTTTTCTTCTTTCGCGGCAAATTGCTTTTCCACTTCGCCGAGAATCTTCGAGCGATTAAGGAGATAGTTGATCGCAGTTGTCGAAGTGATTGCTTCGATACGTCTCACACCTGAGGCAAGAGAAGTTTCGATAAGAATTTTGAAGAGTCCGATCTCTCCCGTGTTGGAAACGTGTGTTCCTCCACAAAGCTCGATAGAGAATTGTCCCATCTCGAGAACACGAACTTCATCGCCGTATTTTTCACCGAAGAGGGCCATCGCACCTTTTTTGGTCGCCTGGTCTTTAGTCATGCTGGTTGCCGTCACTTTGAGAGCAGAGGCAACAGCGGAGTTCACGAGCTCTTCCACTTGTGCGATCTCGTCCGGCTTCAGGGCTTCGTTATGAGCGAAATCGAAACGAAGGCGATCTGGTCCAACTGACGATCCCGCCTGCTTCACGTG
>JAYVHR010000058.1:0-8808 GCA_043771075.1 Bacteriovoracaceae bacterium | reverse complement strand
GAAATCATTAGTCACCATTACGGTGAAACTCCCTATGGCTTTTCCGTTGATTCCTTTGTCCATGAAGTGATGGGTGAGAAAAAAATCCACGTCCTTAGCGAGGTAAACGCACGCCGGACCATGGGACTCGTTGCTTATGAAATGATGAAGCTTCTTGGCAACGGCAGGAAAACTGCGCTGAGCCTGAAAAAACCGCACTTCGAAGATTATATTCTTCTTTCGCCGCCGGGTTCTTTGTTTGAAATTTATCTGAGCTTCGGCTGATTATTGTTTCGTGCCGAGACTGCGATAGAGATCGAGAAGATTTTTTCCCGCGTCTTCAGCCGTTGGTGCGTAAGAAATGATTCCGTCTTCATGACCTTTCATCACAATCATTCCTGTCACTTTTCCGGCCATAACTTTCTGGGCAGCGTCTGCCATCTCGAGAGTGCCGTAAGGAATGTTTTCCGGGATCGCATCGCAATTACTGTTCTGAAGTTGATGCCAGAGTTTATTGTGGTGAACGTGAAAGACATATTGAATGGCAGGATTTGCGTCGTAGATCCCGTAGTGCGTGAGGGATTCACTGGAGGGAGGAATGAGACCTTCAGCCGTGACCATGCCTTTTTTCAGATCACACTCAATAACCTTGGTGTAATGGTGGGCCTGAAGATGAGCAAGATGTCCGGTCTGAGTGCCGGTGATGATGAAAGATTTTTTCTGCAGACGTGAACTCAGATTACCATATCCGATTTTATCGATCGGATACTCGCCAATGAGTCCCAGCTTGAAAAAGAGGGCCCGCCACTTTTCCAGGGCAATGACCTGGGTCATTTCCGGAGCGGGGGCACGCTTCAGGGTAAACCTGAATTTAATGACGCCTTCATCTCTGGACGTGGTCACAGTTAAGTCCTTGAACTCTTATGGGATTTTATTGCAATCTCCCATAGCTATCTTATAATGAGAATACTGGATAACACAGGGTTAGTTCAAGCCCAATATACCTAGGAGTAGTTATCCTCGAAAAATTGATCGGTGATCTGAAATCCAAGCTTCCTTTTTTGAGTAAAAAGAAAGGAAACGAAGATGATGAAGACGAAGAAGAAGAAGATGCCCACACAGAAACGGAAACGGAAGTTGCCGCGGCTGCCAATTCTGATGACGACAAAACGAATGTAAAAAAATCTAAAAAATCTAAGAAATCCTCAGACGAAGATGATGATGATACTTCTGCTGGTGAAGAACTTCCCGAGGATAATTCTCTCGTAGGAAAAATCAAATCGAAGCTCAACGCCTTGAAAAAGAAAAAAGGCGCGGATGAAGATGAGGAAGTTTCTGAGGAAGAGCCTGAAGCCAAGCCCAAGAAAAAACCAAACATTATCGTAATCGTTGGTGCCGCTCTGTTGATCGGATTTATTATTTTTTCTGATTTCGGTGATGAAGAAACTCCCGCAGTCGATCCCGCAACGATGTTGAAGAAAAAACCGAAAAAAGTAAAACCAGCGGAAGAAAAGCCAGCAACTGAAACTCCGGTGGAAACGGCTCCGGTGGAAACGGCTCCGGTTGAAACAGCTCCGACGGAAACACCCACGACTACAACACCGGACAATGCCTCAGTAGATTCAGTGACTGGTGAAGATACCAAGCCCACGGGTGACGATCTGACTGATCAGATTCTGAAAGATCTTGAAAATACCCAAGCGAAGGAAGCCATTGCTCGTCCTGCAAAAACAGAATATGTGGCACCTCCGAATTATGAAAACGTCGGACGTGGTCTTGTTTACAACTGTACTGGCAAACACTGGGCCTGTGTCGATGCTCCAAGCTACCGCATATGCGAAGACAATTCTTCTTCCAGTAAATTCTTGAAGAAGAAAGTTGAATGCTACCCGTTCAATGTCTATGAAACTCAAAGTGGATGCGAAAAGATGCAGAACCGGGTGGTTTCATCGAGTGCTAAGACAGAATTTTGTACAGAAAATTGAACTGGCCTTGAATTAAGCCGCTTTTTTAGAGTAGCGCTTATCCATGAGAGGAATGAAAAATTCCTCTTCACCTTTAAGCGCTTCTTTCTGCATTCCCTGAATAAACATTTTCACCATATTCGGATCAAACTGAGTACCCGAAAACTGGAGAAGTTCCTCGAAAGCAACTTCGTAGGGAAGACCTTTGCGATATGTACGGGTCGAAGTCATGGCATCAAATGTATCAGCGATCAGAATAATTCTTCCCGCGACCGGAATATCCTCGCCCTTGAGACCATGGGGATAACCTTTTCCGTCGAAACGCTCATGGTGAGACCCCGCATTCACTGCAATTTTCTCAAAATGAGGGAACTCTTTCAGGATCTCATAGGATTTTTCAGGATGCTGTTTCATGATCAGGAATTCATCTTCCGAAAGTCTGGCCGGCTTGTTCAGCACGGCGTCCGGTGTCCCGATTTTACCGATATCATGAAAGAGAGCTGAAAGTTCCAGCTCGTGAAGATCAACTTCATTCAGACCTGCTTCGCGTCCGGTTACCAGAGAGAAATAGGCAACCCGCATGCTGTGGCCGAACGTATAGCTGTCCTTACAGTCCAGCGCCTTCAGGATCGTGCGCGCTGCCTGCTCAGAAATCTTTTTATTGTCCGCTTTGAGCTTTTCCACGTGTGACGCCAGCCCCAGAAGGGAGAGCGCCGTAGACAATGATGGAAGTTCAAAAACGTTATTTTTCTTCATGGTTTTTCCAGAAAATTACCAGGCGGACATTGGCCACCTACAACTTCTCTTCGGTTGTTTTGAGGAAAAATAAACGGTAAAATAGTGAAAAGATTCGATTCCCCAATAAAGCAGCGAAATATCTGAAATATCCGGGGCTTGGGAAGGATTCCATGATCATTGTCGACGAACGTGATTTCATTAATAAAGAGATGGAAGAGAAAGGCTTTGGTGTTTTCGATTTCTACGAGAACAATAAAACCATGAGCGTTGCTGATTTCTGCAAGCTTCCGCTGAACCGCAGGGCAGATATCTTATTAGTAGATACAGAATCGCTGCTCAGGAATCCCCAGCATCAGGAAACTTTCCGCGCTATCATTAATACTTTTATGGGTGTTGTTTTCATTCATGAGCATGCCAATGAAAAGGCCCAGAAATGGGTAGAAAGTGAAGCCTCTTTTCTCACGAAAATTGTCGGAGAGTATTCCCTTCCGATGGCGCAGCTTCAATGGACTATGCTTTCCAATCAGCTTCAGTTTTTCTGGACGCTTCTGGAAGAACAAAAAAATCTCCAGAAACACATGATGAATTTCAGCCAGGAACTGGATCAGGTTCTCCAGTCAGCTGCAGTCGAAATGGCCCGTGCCAAAAAGATTCACGAAGTTCTGATTCCAAGACGTCATGATGAAATTAAAGGTGTTTATTTTTCGAATAAATACGCCGCAGGTGATGGCGGGGGCGGAGAGTTCTATGATCTTCTCCAGAGTAGCGGAAAAGTTTTTCAGATCATGGTTTCCAGCCAGTCTTATCTTATTTCGAGTTCGCTGCTGGGATTACTGACTAAACACAAGCAGAAAGACTTTGAGCCCTTTGAATTCCTGAAGGATGCCGAAGCAGAGATCGCCATTATCAATGGAGCGAAGAAGAAAAAATCAGAGGTCGAAGTCCTGGTTCTGGAGATGGATCTCTCCAAGTTGATTCTGAAAACCTACGGCCACGGCAAGGTTGAGTTCTACAGTCAGAAGAAAGGACCAGTTCAGATCAGCGGAAGCTATCAACTGGAGAAAGGCGAGAATCTGATTGTGTTCTCTTCGGGATTCCTCTTTAATTGGAAAGAAACCCACAAGAATGATCTGGGAGCTTTTCTTAAGTCTCAATCACTGAAAGCGGGCGATATCTTAAGCGAATTATTTTTTCAGCTGAAGATGGAGCAGGATACGCCTTTTCTTAAGCGGGATGCAACAGTAGCGATGATGGAGGTAAAGAGACATGGCATACATCAGGTTTAGTTTTTTACTTTTCGTCGTCATTATTTCCAGTGCTAACGCGCAGACACGCTTCAGTCCGAAGTCCTGTCTCGATTCACTTTATAAAATGAGAATGATTCAGAAGGGCCCGCTTTTCGGTCTCCTGAAGCATGAGTTTGTGATCAACAAGAAAGAATGCACACTCACCATCACTTACCGTAAGTACTTTCCACGCGAATGGAAAATTGATGTGTGCCGCGAACCGGTTCACATCAAAGTCACTTCCGCTACGGGTGTGGATGTTGCGAAGAAAACCAATGAATGCATGAACAAAGATAAGACCCGCGATACGGGTGATTTTTGCGGCCAGTATTTTGATCTCATTGATGTCATTCAAGATGAAGGGCTGATCTTTGCTGAAGGAGACCGCGATAATCTCAGTTCAGATCACGGTAAGACTTATTGCAGTTATCTCCTGCTTCGCAGATATCTTCTCGATTCAGTGATTTTCAGCCGCTATACAGAGGTTCCGGAAATTTTTGAAGGAAAGCCGATGAATCCGGTAAAAGTGGAGTCGGCACCTGTCGTGGCACCAACTCCATCTACACCTGTTCAGAATTAGATTTTCGAGAAAGCCGTTTCAAGATCCTGAATGAGGTCATCACAGTCCTCAATTCCCACTGATAATCTTACGAGATTATCAAAGATCCCGAGTCCTTCACGCACGTCTTTTGGAATCGAAGCGTGAGTCATGATGGCAGGATGATCAACGAGAGATTCCACTCCACCGAGAGATTCTGCGAGAGCGAAAAGTTTTACATTCTCGAGAAACTTACGGGATTCTTTGATTCCGCCCTTGATGAAGAACGTAATCATTCCTCCGGAACCACTCATCTGCTTCTTGCCGAGTTCATATTGCGGATGCGATTTAAGTCCAGGATAGACAACTCTTTCCACTTTCGGATGCTTATCCAGATAATCGGCCACCTTCATCGCATTCTTTTCATGGGCCTTCATTCTAATTGCGAGAGTTTTAATCCCCCGAAGAACAAGCCATGAATCAAACGGAGACTGAGCAGGACCGATAGCATTCTGAAGATAGAAAAGCTTATCTCTCAGATCTTGAGAGTTCATCATCATTGCTCCACCAACGACATCGGAATGTCCGTTGATGAATTTTGTCACCGAGTGAAGAACGATATCCGCTCCGTGATTCAGCGGGTTCTGAAAAAACGGGCTCATGAATGTATTATCGACCACTACCAGCGCTCCGACTTTTTTTGCCATAGCTGAAATTGCAGCTATATCTGAAATTTTGAGTAGGGGATTGGTGGGAGTTTCAATCCAGATCAGTGCCGGCTTCTCAGCGTTGACCTGCTCTTCGAGCTTTTTCAGGTTCGTCGTATCGATAAATTGATACTTGTGAATTTCCGGAAAAACTTTTGAAAACAGGCGGTACGTTCCACCGTATACATCATCACCGCAGAAGATCTTTGAGCCCTTGGGAAGCATGTGCATGATAAGTGAGGAAGCCGATAGCCCTGAAGCAGTCACGAGACAGTGATTGGCATTTTCAAGTGAGGCCAGGCATTCTTCCAGGCGTGTGCGGGTGGGGTTATGAGAACGCGTGTACTCGTAACCTTTGTGCTCACCCGGTGATGACTGAACATACGTGGAGGTCTGGTAAATCGGCGGCATAATCGCACCGGTAGTCGGATCAGGTTCTCCACCGACGTGAATTACTTTCGTTTCAAATTTCATCTCTTTCATGCTTTCTCCATAAGTTCTTTCATTTCGTAGGCCGCAGCGAGAACGGAAAGTCTTGCGATCACGGAGTATACGCCTTCCTTGATCTGATGGTCACAGTCCTGCTTAATATCTGAGATACAGAATTTTCTATAGATTTGTCCCTGGCCATTCAGGTTTGCCTGAGTGCCTTTCAGCGGGTTAGTCCGCATGAATCCACCTGAGCTCTTTCCGTTCACGAGATAAATCGTCACTTCGGCCGGAGCTTCATCATATTTAAGGATGGTCTCTACGCCTTCCTGAATAAGAACGGAAGTGAACTTGAGATTATTTTTCCCCACATCCATCTTGTTGCGGACTTTCCGGTTCATCTGGCGGATTTCATCGCCGCTAGCGACGACAGAAATTCCCATGCCGTAAGTTCCCTGTGAAGCCTTCACGAATACCGAAGAACCTTCTGGCAGAGTCTTGAGAAGTTTGTCCACTTCGTCCGCGAGAACGTCGAGACCTTCTTTGGCGTTGTAATCAACGTTGGAGGCACTCGAAAAATGCGCCTGAATCAGGTCAGGGTTAATACCGAAGTGAGAGGCAAACTTATTGGCGACATCACGGTAATGTTCAAAGTGACGGATCTTCTGGCGGATAAACCATCCTACATGAGGGGAGGGATGAACAGGTGTGCGGATTGTTTTCCACTCAACGGGAAGTGGTATCGACTGGTCGTTATTGAGTAAGATGAAATCGAAATCGAATCTCGCATCTCCGGTCGGAACAAATTTTCCATCCACAACTTTCGCGCGATGAATTCTCAGCGGGAAATGAGAAAAGGATTCAAGCTCCACAACATGAGAATCACCTTCGAACAGCGCCGGGTCCGGCGAGAAAATGGTGACATCAGTGTCAGCACTCTCGATAGTTTTTTTCAGGTGATGAAGATGATCGAGATAGAATTTGTTTTTGGTATGTGATTCCGGAAGAAGGCCCACGCGCTTGGCTCCCGGTGCAAGAATCTTGAACGCCTCTTCAAAGCGGTCAGCGCAATGAAGGAGATCCTTGGAACAGATATTGTTGAAGCCCGCAGGATACATATTGTGATCGACCGGTGCAAACTTAGTCTTGCTCTCCCGCACATCAACACTAGAAGTAACGGGCTGGGGGAGTGATCCCTGAGCGTCATCGATCCAGCGATTTAATAAATCCCAGTTATGGCAGACGAAATTTTCGAGATCAAGTTTGGTTTCAATTTTATGAGACATATGTTTTCCATTTTTCAGTCAGAAAATGCAAATGTTCCGCAGGTGAGAGACTCACAACTTCCGGAAACTCCAGGATATTGAGAAAGCTTTCTTTGAGTCTTTTCTTGAGGCCGGATTCTTTTTCTTCGAGCGATTTTTTTACTTCGATCATATTCATCTCTACCGGTTGCCAGTCTTTCACCACGTTTTCCAGACACTTGTTGAGAAGGAGAAAGTGATCCTCATGAATGTAATGAGAAGCGTGACCTTTCAGTTCCACCGCTTCCTGTGCCTTGCCTTGCTCCACACTCGTCACCAGAAACCAGTTACACATGGATTTCTCGCTCAGCTTGTCCTGAAGCGAGAGACCCTTCAGGAAAGAAGCCTTCGATTGATAAATAATCTGAACTGCCTCCACAAAATCCTCGATGAATTTTGCTCCCGTCACGTTCTGAAGGTAGCTCAGGAGTTTTTTAACACCCGCTGAGACGACTTTATTAAAAATCCCCATGCCGAAGAGGCGTTTACCCGCCTTGGTGGATTTCTGGCCGATATGGGCAAAGATTTCGACAAAACTCTTATCAAAAAACGAACGGATTTTTCCGATGCCTTCAAGAAAATCGAGGAAGTGCGCACCCGGAGGTGTATCCAGAACAATCGTGTCGTATTTTCCGCTTTCAAACTGCATCTGGACTTCAACCAGCGATAGAATCTCATTCATCCCGCCGTAGGGCCTGGAAAGAATCTGCACGATGCGATTGGAGGCAAGATCCGGAGTATTTCCTGAAGCGGCCATGCGGCCAATTGTTTTTTCCGGAGACATGAGGAGGGCGGAGAGTTTTTTCCCTTCAAGTTCCACCTGAGTTACTTCACCGATTGCCTCATCTTTCAGACCAAGAAGGTCTTTCAGGCGTTTGGCCGGATCGATCGTGATGAGGAGAATTCTTTTTCCCTGGCCCGCAAGAAAAAGCGCACGTGAAGTCGCTAATGTTGTTTTTCCAACACCGCCGGTACCGCAGAAAATTTCAAAAGGTTTGGAGGAGGGCCCCACGACTTTCAGTCCTTAGAAAATATCACTTATTCTATATGAGATTGCTGAGAGACCCAACTAAATCCGCCTCGATGGCCTCAGGAGAATGCTTGAGGGAGTGAGGTAGGATGCATTGCACATCTTTCACATTCTCATCCACAAGTTTTTTCTCATTGAGCGCTTTTTCTTTCAGCTGCAGCGGTATGGCCTCGAGATTCGTGGCAAGGAGGGGATAAAGATAATTGTTGATCGTGATATCCACTGCCACCGGAGTCCGCTGTTTAAGGCCGGATTTGAGCTCCAGTGCCTCCTGCCATGACATGAGACTCGGAAGACTCACCACGTGGATTTTTGTATACTGCGGATCATTCAGTTTATTGAGCATTTTGACGGTATCGTCAAAGACCACACCCGATTCAAAAATCTGCTGAAAGTTACTGGTGGATTCCACCATGGTGAGAGCGTGTCCGGATGCCGGGGCGTCAAGAACGACAATCAGGTTAGGATTTTCTTTTCCCATCTCGAGAATTTTTCCGAGATAGATCATGTAACTGAATCCCGGAACCATATTCACCAGAGCGCGGAAGAATGCCGTTTTCACAATCCAGCTCGCAATGAGACGGGAGTTAAGTTTTTTTTCAATATATCCACGAGCGCACTCTTCGAGATCAAGTGCTATTTCACGAAGACCGTTCTTGCTCATGTCAGAGCCGAAAGTCTGGGCGTCGCTCATCGATTGGGTCTTGAAAGTAAGATAGAGAGCTTCATGGCCCTGAGTCTGCAAATGCCGGACAAAAGCTTTGGAAAGCGTGGTTTTTCCCACGCCGCCCTTTCCGCTAAAAATATATAATCTTCGGGGAGAACTCATCTGC
>JAYVHR010000057.1:0-5431 GCA_043771075.1 Bacteriovoracaceae bacterium | reverse complement strand
GTTCCAAAGTCGTTGGACAAGTTGAGACTTTTTGCTGCACAAGCAGGCTCGAGATCAAACTCAACTCTGTAATAGGTGTCGGCCGGAATGTTGACTACCGCCAGAGTCGTTCCCGCAGCTGAGATGGAAACTTCTCCGAGATTGAGGTCAATGTTCTCATCGACCAGAGGATCATCAATATCAGTAATGCTTTTTTTAAAGCGCAGGCGCTTAAAACAAAGTCTTAGATCAGAGACTGCAGCATGCGCACTAGGGATCAGGAAGTCGGAAAAGCGACTCGCAGTTGTGAAAGATCCCATCGAGACGCTGACAGGTTGAGTCCCGCTTGAAGTCACTGGAGACTTGCTGTTACCAGGATTACAGGCGGTGGATAAGAGGATCAAAGAGACGAGTGCTATTTGACGAACCATTTAAAACTCCTTGTTAACCAGACATCCGGAGAAGCTGGTATTGGAGTGAATTATATCCGTCTCTACAAATATTTTAATCAATATCGTGTTTTGTGTCAACGATATAAGCTTTTGCTAGCCTCGTTTCAGGTGGTTAGGTGCTCTTTAGTGATCATGCTGTGTTGTTTTGTCAACGTTTCCGCTGGGGAAATGTGCCAAAGGTTTAGACACCTAGGTCTCTTTTTACAAAGCGGGCACATGCCTAATTCCTGCCGTGCTACTTTCCTTTCACTGATTGTGATTTATTAATTTTTTTGGGAGGAACCAAAATGAAATTCAAGAATCTTTTCCTTGCTACTCTAGTGCTCTCTTCAATGTCTGCTTTTGCTGCTAAAGGCGACATGGACTCTTACAACGTTTCTGACGAAGAACTCGCTGAATTAGATGCTCTCTATTCAGAGGGGAACGATGCAGTAAACCCGGACCTTCTTAACCTTAAGTCAGACTGTAAACGTGAGACATGTCCGATCTATATCCTGGTTGATAAGTCAGACCAGCGCGCTGACATCTTCGTTGAAGGCAAGCACATTAAAAATGGCGCTGCTGATAAAGACGGAGTGGTTTTCCCACTCGGAAGAGCTGATGCTAACGGCCGTTGGAAAGTCACAACTGGTATGGCAGGACACGAGACTCCAAACTTCGACCGTAAACTCGATTCAGATGCACGAGTCTTCAACCGTTACTCTTCTTCTAAATATCCAGGCGGGGACTGGCAGGGTTTTGGTAACATGCCCTTCGCTATGTTCATCCTTCGCGGATTCGCGATTCACGGAACAACTGGTTCAGATACTGCCGGTAACCTTTCTAAGCTTGGTACAAAACCACTTTCTCACGGTTGCGTTCGGATTCACTCACTGAATGCTCAGCAGTTGAACAAACTCGTAAGAAAATACGGCGTAGCCAACACTTGGATCCGCGTAATTCCTTAGTCCTCAGTCAAATTCTTAACATCGGAACGGCTCCTTCGGGGGCCGTTTTTGTTTTCGGCGGCAACATTTTCCCCGCACGTAAAACCTCAGGTACATAATTTCATCTTATCCCCACGGACTTCGAAGAGAAGTCATTGGAGATATTATGAAAACTGCCCTTATGCTATTCATGCTGTCGTTTCCCCTCATGGCCGACGTCCTCACGGTCTCTTCCATGAAAAAAGAACCCCAGATGGATCGGAGTTTTTTTCTGAGGACTCAGCTCGAAGATAAAGTGCTTCTCGACTGCCAGAGTTTTCTTCAGGGGATTTACATCGGGCCCCGGAATGGTGGGGCCTTCTTCATGATGGAACCCGATGAATGCGCTACTCTTTATAACCGCATCCGCAGCAGTCACCGCAAGTTCAAGAAACATTGTATTGATATCGAAGACGCTGTGAATTCTGATGAATCTTGCTGAAATCACCCCGCACCTTCTTTATGCATTTCCCCATGAATCAGCTCTGATAGCCGCGATCGAAGAAATTTCACGAAAGTTCACCACTGACCGTGCGAAAATCGGCGATTACCTGAAAGATGAAAGGCTGGTCTCGGCCTATACCGCATTTTATCTCGCGACCAATCTTCCTAAACTGAATGCCATCATGAAATGGCTGCCGGAAGAATGGAAAGAAAGCTTAAAAGGCAGACCCTTGATTGATCTGGGTGCGGGCCCCGGAACTTTCAGTCTTGCCTGGAGGCAGATCTTTGGAGCGGGGACATTTCTGCAGATTGAAAATTCTGAAGCGATGAAAAAGCAGGCGAGAAAACTCTGGGACGGAAATTTTCCGGCAGAAGAAATGAAGCACACGGGCCTGGCCCCCAACGGAATTCTTCTTTTTGGTCATTCGGCCAATGAGATGAACTCTGAAACGGCCATCCATTACGTGGAAAAATTTTCACCGGACGACATTATTTTTATCGAACCCGGCACTCCTGAGTTTTTCGGGAAGATGCTCGAGATCCGAAGCCGATTAATAGCGAGCGGCTGGAATGTTCTCTATCCCTGTCCGGCAGAAGCAGAATGTCCTATGCGGGGCACATCGGACTGGTGTCATCAGTTCATTCACGTTTCCCATGATAAGGATGTCGAGAGACTTTCTCAGATCATGCGTCTTGACCGGAAACTTCTTCCACTTACTGTTCAGGTTTTCTCCCGCAGGAAATATGAAAGAGCGCAGGAACGATTAGTTCGGGTTCTGCCTGAGACAAAATTCAGTTTCGAGTGGCAGGTTTGCCATAATAATACTCTGGAAGATTATCAGGTAATGAAACGGGGAATGGACAAGGTGACCGAGAAAAGAGTGGGGAATCTCCTTTCCGGAGAGCCACTTGCGACTGAACTGGATAAAGATGTCTCCGGAAAAAAACGGGTAAAGCTACGCTGAAAGTCTCAGTTCCTTCTTCATCATTCCCCATGCATGCTCATTAAACTCCTTCCAGATTTCCGGAAGAGATTCAAGTTTAACGCCGGCGGAATGATCACTGGTCCACACAACATTTCCCTGAACTTTCATCCGGGTGTTGTTTTCCATATCGATGATGACGGAAACTTTCTCACCAACATTGAAGTCCATATTAGTAATCTTGAGAGCAAGACCGTGAAGAGCGATCTGGTGAACTTCACCGGATCTGATCCGGCTTGAAGTGGAATTGATTATCGAAGCCCGGAAACGCACGGCAATTCTCGGCGAAGTTCTCTGATACGAAGGATTTGCACTATCACATTCAATAAGTTCTTTGAATTCAGGAAAGTGATAAAACTCGGAGAGGAAAAACTTCTCTCTCTGGGAAAGTGATTTCAGCACATCACTGCGTTCAATGAAAAAATAACGGAATTCTTCAGCTGTGTAGTTTGGAACAAGTGAGAAGCGGAACTTGTTCTCAGGCAATTTGAGATTCTCCAGTGACAAGGCGAAAATAAACTGATGGAGATTCTCTTGATTACTCTTGTGACCGTAAATTTTCTGAAATTTAGCTTCGATTCCATGAAGGAAAAGGACAAGTGATTCAGGCGATTCTTCTTTAGAATTGATCTGTAAAAGTGGGCCCTGTTCAACTGGCTCAAAGAGAAATATTGCTGAGAAAAAGTTTGCACGTTGCGAATCGAGCGAAGTGATCAGAGCGTCGGCGCGCTGGATGCGGGAGATAAACTCGTAAACAAATTTAATCAACGGGAAGATGATTTGATCTTCATCATTTTCCAGGTCAGCTATTGTGAGATGGGAGAGCTCGAGGACTCTCATGCCTTTTTGTCTGAATCTTCCGAGGTTAATATGCTGGTCCGATGGAAGTCCGAAACCAGAATCAGAGATAAGCGAAATTGAAGCGATGACTTTATCTCCGGATTTGCAGATAAGAGTCGTTGTGCAGGGAAGGGCGTCCCACTTGGAAATTCCCTTGAGGGTAAAAACCTGCTCAAATTCAGAGATTGTTTCTGCGGCTTTGAAGGTAAGTCCAGAATACTTCTCCGGGTGAATGGAGAAACTTTTGCGGAAGAACTTAGAGATTATTTTTTTGAATTTACTCATACAAAACTCCTGCTAGGGCCATTATCAAGCGGTAAAGGGGCAGTCACCTGCGGTTATTTCTAAGTATCGGGATTGAATGAGCTACCGCACCGGATTGTCAAAAAACTCCGCCCATTCTCCTTGGCTATTTGATATCTTTTTGTGGGGTGCCTTCCTTGACAACTGCGTCTGCGGCACCATCTTTAGAATAAGAATTATTGTCAGAACAGGAGCTCTCTATGAATAAATTTGATCAGGTTGTTTTGGGTGCCCTCGACATTGCCCAATCCGAAGCACTCAAGCGAAAAAATACTGAACTCGCACCTGAACATCTTTTATTAGGACTTGTCCTGAACAAGTCTTCCTATGTCTCTAAGGCAATGAAGGATAATCAGAAAGAAGTGGAAGCACTGGTGAATGCTCTACCGCGCACCACTTCCAATATTACGATTGATAATCTCAAAACGAGTCCTAAGCTCCAGGAGTGGATCACACTTGCAAGTGGTGATTCTGCCCAGGAAGGAAAAGGGGAAGTTTCGGAGAAGCATCTCCTGAAGCATCTTCCAAAAATGTTTCCAAAGCTCCAGGTGGACTACAGTAAATTCTCGGAAGCAGCAGAAGATCAGGAAGTTCCATCATTTCTTATTAACCTGAATGAAATGGCAGAAAACGGAAAACTCGATCCGGTCATTGGCCGGACCAAAGAAATCAGATCCGTCATAGAAATATTGGGCCGGAGAAATAAGAACAATCCGGTTCTCGTAGGTCCCGCAGGTGTGGGTAAGACCGCTATTGTGGAAGGACTCGCCGAGCTTATTGTCAAAGGTCAGGTGCCTGATGTTCTGAAAGGCAAGACCGTTTATTCGCTCGAGATGGGATCACTCATGGCGGGAACTAAGTACCGTGGGGATTTCGAAGAAAGAATTCAGAACCTTTTAAAATTTGTTAAGTCGAAAGCAGGCGAAGTTGTCCTGTTTATCGATGAAATCCATCAGCTCGTCGGAGCAGGACGCACCGACGGTGCGATGGACGCCGCGAACTTACTTAAACCTGCGCTCGCCAGAGGCGAGCTTCATTGTATAGGTGCCACGACTTCTGATGAATATCAGAAATACATTCTAAACGATGCCGCACTTGAGAGAAGATTCAGATCTGTTCCGGTCAATGAACCATCCCGCGAGGACTCAGTTGAAATTCTCATGGGCGTGCGCTCGAAACTTGAGGCCCATCACGGGATCAAGATTTCTGACGACGCTGTTTATAACGCCGTTTTCCTCTCGGATCAGTACATCACAGATAAGAATCTTCCGGATAAGGCGATTGATCTCTTGGATGAATCATCATCAGCGCTGAAACTTTCTGCAGAGGCGATGCCGGCAAAACTCGTAGAACTCGAAGCTGAACTTCGCTCAAAGAAAATCTATGCTCAGATGGAAAAAGATAACGATGACCTGAAAAAGGAAATCGCTGTCATGGAAAAAGATTTCGCTGAAGGCAAGGCTAC
>JAYVHR010000056.1:0-6192 GCA_043771075.1 Bacteriovoracaceae bacterium | reverse complement strand
GGTATCGAGATCAGGACTCATCGTCCCTTTCGTAATTTTCGCCTCGTAAGCATAAGCGCTGGAAATAAGAGAAAGCGATGCAAGAAGCAGGGTCTTTTTCATAGAGTATCCTTGTCTCCGGAAATTGATATCGGCAATGTAACCCATGAGGGCCAAAACCGGAGTTCTTCTACCAACATTGCGGTGATGTTTACAGGGTATTAATTGGTTTTCACTGATCTTAAGGCGGGTACGAGTAATGTTTTCACTCCCACAACTCGGTTCTTGAATCCTTACACTTACACTCAGCGACAACATCCAGTTTTTTTTTCTCGTTCCATGTCTTTGTTGATAGGATGTTTTCACTCTCAAAAAGGCTTTTTTCATGAAGAAAACTTCTTACATCGTACATGCCAAAAGGACACCAGTTGGGTCGTTCGGCGGGGTCCTTTCCGGGGTTCGGGTTGATGATCTTCTGGCCGGTCTTTTTAAAGACTATGCCCGGGGAGCCTCACATGATCTGAAAGAGATCAGTGATTCCATCATCGGTTGTGCCAATCAGGCCGGTGAAGATAACCGGAATCTTGCCCGCATGAGTTTAATGCTTGCGGGATTTCCTTTTGAAGTAACAGGCACGACGATCAATCGCCTTTGCGGCTCTTCACTCGATGCTGTGATGGATGCACACGCAAGAATCCAGGCGGGCCTTGGTGATTGCTATATTGCCGGTGGAGCCGAAAGCATGTCGCGTGCTCCTTATGTCATGTCGAAATCCAATTCCGCTTTCGATCGCGCCCAGAAAATCTGGGATACATCTATAGGTTGGCGTTTTGAGAATCCGAAGATGGCCGCCATCTTTCCCCTCCTAGGTATGGGTGAGACAGCAGAAGAAGTTCAGAAACTTCACAACATCTCCCGCGAAGACCAGGATAAATTTGCCCTTGCTTCTCACGCGAAGGCCATCGCCGCACAAAGTGCGGGCAAATTTGACAGCGAAATCGTTCCGGTAACAGTGGAAGGAAAAAAAGAATCTGTTGTCGTCGAGACTGACGAAGGTCCGCGCGCTGATACATCTCTTGAAAAACTGGCCAAGCTCAAAGCCGCTTTCCGGAAAGACGGAACAGTCACTGCCGGTAACAGTTCCTCTATTAATGATGGCGCCAGCATGGTGGTCATCTGTTCTGAGGAATTTGTAAAAAGACATAACTTAAAGCCCCTGGCGATGGTCACCGGCGGAGCGGTTCATGGTCTTCATCCGAATGTCATGGGCCTAGGTCCTGTAGGTGCCACGAAAAAACTTTGTGATAGATTCGGCTATAAGATTTCTGATTTTGATGTGATCGAACTGAATGAGGCTTTTGCGGCCCAGGCCCTCGGCTGCATCAAGGAACTTGAACTCGATCCTGCGAAGATCAACAAAAACGGCGGCTCCATTGCCATCGGGCACCCTTTGGGAGCATCCGGCACCAGAATTCTCACGACAATGATTCATCAGATGCAGAAAGATCCAAAACTTAAAACAGGACTCGCTACCATGTGTATCGGAGTTGGCCAGGGCATAGCCCTATCGGTGGAAAGATGTTGAAATTTTTATTTTTATTCCTTTTTAGTTTTCCTGCTTTCGCCTGTCTCGGCGTGAACGTAGACGGCAAAGTCGCAGTCGACGGACAAACATGGAAAATGAATCAGACCTTCACTTTTGGACGTGAGCAATCTGTCCGGATGGGGCCCTACATCCTTTCCATGACAATCAATCATAATAAGACTGATTTCCGGGTTAAGTATAAGCTCGAGGAAAAGAAAGAGAACAAACTAATCACCGTTACCCGCGGTGAGGAAGTCGAGATTGATCTCAATACTTCCCGTGACATTATGGCCAAAGGTCTTGAAGGCCAACCGAATTCCATCATCACTTTAAAGCTAAGAGATATTTAAGGAGCTTCCATGAAAGAGATTAAATTATTCATCAATGGCGAATTCCGAACTTCCGAAAAGAGTTACGTCTCGGAAAATCCAGCGAATGGTGAAGCTGTTGCAAAAGTCTATCTACCCTCTGAAAAAGATATTGATCTGGCCGTAGATTCTGCCGAGAAAGCCTTCTATTCGAAAGAATGGCGGGATATGGATCACTTGAAGCGCGCCGAACTTCTGGAAAAGATCTCTGAGAAACTGAAAGAAAGAAGAATTGAAATCACCGATCTCGAAGTGGCCGATTCAGGATCGGCCCTGAGAAAAGCGAAAGCGGATGTCGCAAATGCCGCTTCTTATTTTAAAGTTCTCGCCGGCCAGCTCCGGAAATTTCAATTCGAAGTAAAAGACGAAAGCGCTTCACGCCCTGGATTCTCACATAATTATAAAGTTTATGAACCCGTCGGAGTTTGTGCCCAGATTATTCCGTGGAATTTCCCGCTCGTAATGGCGGCATGGAAAATCGGGCCGGTCATTGCTTCCGGTTGCACGACTGTTCTCAAGTCTGCCCAGGAAACACCTGTGACCGCCTCTATTCTTGCGGAAATTATCCGTGATGTGGGTGTTCCCGCTGGTGTCGTGAACATCATCACTGGTGGAGCTCACGAAGGTCAGTATCTTCTGAAAAATCCTAAAGTGAGAAAAGTTGCCTTCACTGGTTCAACGGATGTCGGCAGAAAAATCATGGAAGGCGCCGGAAAAAATCTCCAGAAGCTTTCACTTGAACTCGGAGGAAAATCCGCCAATATCGTTCTCGACGATGCTGATCTTTCGATCGCAGTTGATGGTGCCCTCTATGCATTCCTTTATCATTCGGGCCAGGCTTGCGATTCAGGAACACGTTTGTTCGTGGAAGAGAAAATCTATCCTGCCTTTAAGGAAGCAATCACGAAGCGCATTGCTGACGTCAAAGTAGGAATTCCTACTGATCCTGGTACGGGATACGGACCAGTTATCAATAAGAAACAGGCCGATCGCATTCTTGGTTTTATTGAGACAACAAAGAAAGAAGGCGGGAAGCTCCTCTTTGGCGGAAATAAGATCACCACCGGGGAGATGGCCAAAGGCAATTACATCGAGCCCACCCTGTTTGAAGTCACTCCGGACAATACAATTTTCAACGAGGAAATCTTCGGACCAGTTCTTGCTATCACTCCGGTGAAGAATGAGGAAGAAGCGATCCGCCTCGCGAATAAATCTATCTATGGCCTGGCCGGTGCTGTGTGGTCGAAGAATCCTGAGAGGGCCCGGCATGTAGCAAGACAACTCGAAACGGGAACTGTGTGGATCAATGAGTATCACCTCCTGAATCCGGGAATGCCTTTCGGTGGGTACAAGCAATCAGGTCTTGGCCGCGAAATGGGTGAGGAAGGTCTCAAGGCCTATCTGGAAGTCAAGCACCTCTGGGTTTCTGACTGTGATGCCCGCGACAAGAAGCCGTGGTTCGACGCAATCTTTTAGGATAGAGATTCATGAATAAAACTTTCAATGATTGTGTGATTCTTTTTGGCGGTAGTTCAGAGGAAAGACTCGTCTCTGTGGCTTCGGCCCAGAATATCTCGACGGTGATTCCGGAAGCGACACTCTGGTTCTGGACCAAAGAAGGCAAAGTGCATGAAGTTCCCTCTGAGGAACTGGCAGGTCACGCGGAAGCCTTTATGAAAGAGTTTTGGCCGAAGACTCCTGTGAAGTCAGAAACACTGGAAGCAAGTCTTCAGAGTCTCCGGAACAAGTCGATCATCATTGCCCTTCACGGAACGGAAGGCGAAGACGGCACTCTCCAGAAAATGCTTGAGCGGATGAAAATTCCTTTTACCGGAACCGGTGCCGCCTCCAGCGAGAAAGCTTTCAATAAAATTCTCACAAAGAGAATTGCTGCCGGGAACGGAGTGGAAGTCGCTGCTGAATTGGTACTGGCTGACCTCGAACCGGCGACAGTCAAGAAGCTTGGTGAATTTCTCAATCAGTATCAAAAAATAGTTTTGAAGCCCCTGGCGAACGGTTCAAGTGTTGGGCTCCATATTCTTTCCTCCACAGAAGAACTGGAACAGGCGATTCCTGCTATCCGTAACAGTGGATATCTTCCTTATGTGAGTGAGCCATTCATTACCGGAAGAGAAATCACTGTTGGAGTAAGAGAAGACTCTAACCATAAAATTTCTGCTCTCCCCTGCTCTGAAGTGCGGGTGGTTCAGGGTCGTCAGTTTGACTATCAGGGAAAATACCTGGGCTCAGGTGTGGAAGAACTAACACCCGCTCCTCTCACAAAAGAAGAGACCGAGGCTTGCCAGAAGCTAGCCCTGAAACTACACGCGGCGATTGGATGCAAAGGATACTCCAGAACGGACATGATTCTCACGGACTCAGGGCCCGTTCTGCTTGAAATCAATACTCTTCCGGGATTATCGAAGGCTTCATTCATACCCCAGCAACTTAAAGTTGCCGGGATATCATTGAGAGATTTTTTTCTCGAGCAGATTAATCTTTAGGATAGGCCTCAGCGTTTACTGAACGAAGCAGAGCTTGTGTGAGTAACTCACTCGTCACGACACCCAGATCAGAAACTGTAAAATCTTTTGGCATCTTCTGCGTCTGTGTTGAGACCACAAAAAGCGTGTCACCATCCCATGGAGTATGAAAAGGCCTGATCGTTGAGGCCATTGACGTATGGGCCATGATGGCGAGTCTCTTCATGTCCGAACGATCAATATCTGCATTCGTGATAACAATTGTAATCGTGGTGTTCTGCTTGTCTTGAAACTTCTGGGATTTGTTCACACCGAAAGAATCATAAATCGGCTCACGCTTTCCTGTTTTCGGATCGCGGTTTCCTGCAACAACTTGTCCATCTCGACCATGAATGGCGCCAACTGCATTATTCACGGTCAGTACGAAAAGTTTGATGCCTTTATAAATATCCCTAAAGGCAGCGCCCTGACCGGAGCTTTCCGCCTTATCGAGAGACATATATTTTCCGACTTTCACATGGAGACCGGCTCCGGCCTTACCGACATTCACTTCGTTTTTCTTAAGAAGTGAAAATGCTTTTTCACCCAGGGCCTTATCCGGATAAGTCAGAGTCTTCCTTCCTGCGAAATCAAAGACGATGGCCTGCGGAACAGAAGGAATTGTCCCGAAGTCATTTGTCTTTCTAGCTTTCTGGATTGCCAGCATCACACCTGAAGATGCTTCGAGTCCGTAAGAAGATCCACCCGAAAGAACGATGGCATCAACATGTCCCCAGTTATTTTCTTCCGAAAGAGAAGATGATTCTCTGACGGCAGCGGATCCTCCGCGAATATCAATCGCTCCCTTCGCACCTTTCGGAAAATGAAAGAGCGTCATCCCCGTCGGGCCCTCAGGATATTCAGCAGTAGAAACTTCAAATTCCCCGAAGTCATATTTAAATAACTGAGAATCAGCTGCATGAACTGAAACAAGAATAAAAAGGGGAAAGATCAGTCCAAACATTTTATCTCCGAATAAAAAAGGGCCCGCCTTTCGGCGGGCCCAGTATTTGAATCATTTCAGAGCGAATTAGCCAATGAGCTTGAGAGCGTGCTGAGAATTCATGTTTGCCTGAGCGAGTACAGATGTACCAGCAGCATTCAGAATATCGAGCTTAGCTTTCTGCGCAGTTGCTTCAGCGTAATCAAGGTCACGGATACGAGAGTTCGCGGCCGAGAGGTTTTCTGTTGAAACTTGTAAGTTATTCGATGTCGATGTCAAACGGTTCTGGATAGCACCGAGATAAGCGCGCTGTCCGGAAACTTTTTCGATCGCAGCATCGAGAGCAGAAAGTGAAGACTGAGATCCATCTTTGGTTCCGACATCGAGTTCGGCCACACCGAGGTTCTCAATGCGTGAGTTGGCCTGACCAGCGTTATATGAAATTCTGTCGTTGAAAGCGTCGTTGTTTACGCCAACCTGGAAGTCATACATTTCGCCTTCGCCGTTAAGGAGCTTCTTACCGTTGAACTCAGTAACTTGTGAGATACGCTCGAGTTCAAGCTTGAGGTTTTGATACTCCATATTTGTCATACCACGTTCAACATCACCAACAGTATCCGAAGATGTCTGCATGGCAAGTTCGCGCATACGAGTAAGGATTGACGATACTTCGTTCAAGCCACCTTCCGCAGTCTGAACGAGGGAAATACCGTCGTTGGCGTTGCGGTCAGCTTGTTTCATAGAACGGATGTTAGCTTTCATCTTTTCCGAAATCGCAAGCCCTGCAGCATCGTC
>JAYVHR010000055.1:0-2894 GCA_043771075.1 Bacteriovoracaceae bacterium | reverse complement strand
ATTTACGAAGACTTACAATCAAAAGAACACCTCCCGGAAATTCCGGAAGCAGAACTTTCAGATGAACAGGTTCTGGTAGAACTGCATGCAATAAAAAAGCGGATCGGAAAGAGAGTCGTTGTACTTGGTCACCATTATCAACAGGATGATGTGATCGCATTTGCAGATATCACTGGTGACTCTCTGGAACTCGCCAGGAAAGCTGCTGAATTAAAGGATGCCGAATACATCATGTTCTGCGGAGTTCACTTCATGGCAGAGACTGCGGACATGCTCACGCGGCCGGAAGTAAAAGTGATTCTTCCCGATCTTCGTGCCGGATGTTCAATGGCCGACATGGCCAATCGCCGCGAGATAGATGTTGCCTGGAAATATATGACATCCTGTACGGACGCAAAAATTGTCCCAATCACTTACATCAACTGCACAGCTGCTCTCAAAAGTTTTGTCGGTGAGAACCATGGTTCCATCTGCACATCATCAAACGCTGAGAAGGTTATTACCTGGGGACTGAATCAGGGTGAAAAACTTCTCTTCTTTCCGGATCAACATCTGGGAAGAAATACCTGCTTCAAGCTGGGCATCCCATTGGAAGACATGGTGGTTTATGATCCGAGAAAACAGCACGGTGGTTTGACTAACGAACAAATTAAAAAAGCAAAAGTCATTCTTTGGTACGGGTTCTGTTCCGTTCATCAGGGATTTAATAAAGAACAGGTCACTCATCTCAAGAAAACTGATTCTGAACGTATAGTGATCGTTCATCCTGAATGCAGCTTTGATGTCGTTCAGGCCTCTGATTTAAATGGCTCAACTTCTTATATCGTAAACCAGGTAAAGGCCGCAAGGCCCGGGACTAAGTTTGCTATCGGCACTGAGATCAATCTCGTCAACAGGCTCGCTTCTCAGTACCCGCAACTTGATATTAAATCGCTCTCCCCATACCAGTGCCTGTGTACAACGATGTATCGGGTTCGACCCCGCTGGCTTCTGGAAAGTTACAGATCAATCGAACGGAATGAACCGATCAATATTATTTCGGTGGATGAGACGACAAAAAAATATGCTTTAAAGGCTCTTGATCAGATGCTTTCAATTTCCTGAGGTCACATGCTCTACGCAGATTATAACGGTTCCGCTCCACTCCTCCCGTCTGTGAAGGCCTATCTTCATAAGAGGATTGATTCAGATCTTTTCGCTAATCCCAATGCGATTCATTCGATGGGGCAAAAGCTTCAAAAGGGAATGGAAAAATGCCGCACAGTCATTGCAGATGCTGTCGGCGCATATCCGGATCAGATCATTTTTACTTCGGGAGCTTCTGAAGGTGTTTCCACCGTTCTTCATTCCGTCCTTGAATACTCCGATAAGAAAATCATTATCACATCCCCGCTTGAGCATCCTGCAGTCGGAAAAGCTCTCTCCTGGTACAAAGAAAAAAGGGGCTGCGAAGTCCTTAACGTGGAAATTGATCGTGAAGGTTTAATTAACCTCGCACACCTTCGTACTCTTCTTGAAAAAAATAAAAATAAAGTGGCCCTTGTCACGATCATGGCCTCTCAGAATGAAACTGGTGTTATTGAACCCTTTGAAGCGATCGCGAGTCTTTGCCGCGAGTTCAATGTCACTTTTTTCTCGGACACAACTCAATTCATCGGCAAGGCCGAATTTCACTTTGAAAAGAGTGGTATTGATTTTGCGGTTTGTGCCGGCCACAAAGTGGGAGCACTTTCCGGTACCGGTTTTATTATTGCTAAGGATCCGACTCTTCTTCATCCGCTGATTTTCGGAAGCACTCAGGAGAAGGGCCTTCGCGGCGGAACTCAACATTATCTCGGCATTGAAACACTTGCAGTGGCAATTTCAGATTTCAAAGAAAATGTTCATAAGCTAAAGAGCTTAAGTGAAGCGAGAATTAATTTTGAGAAAGAAATAAAGAAAGCATTTCCCAAGGCCGTCGTCATTGGTGAAAAAGCCTCACGACTTCCAGGAACAACATTAATCGGCTATCCAGGAATTCACGGACAGGCCGTTCAGATTGAACTCGAGTCGCATGATATATTTGTTACGACCTCCGCTGCTTGTACGGATAATCAGCCTGAAACATCTCAGGTATTGAAGGCCATGGGGGTCACTGACGATATCGGGAGAGGCGTCATTCGCATAAGCCTGAGTTATTCACACGGACAAAAAGACTACGACCTTTGTGCCGCTGCCCTGAAAAACGCCTATAATAAACTCATCAAGATCCATTCATTTTAGAGAGTCCGGATGAAATTTTTTATACTCAGTTTGATTCTCATCACTGCTTCATGTTCATTTAAAAAAAATGATCTCGCGAACCAGACGCAAAATGGTCACGAGGAACTTTATAGTGAGCCTCAAGAGATTGATTTCTCCGAAGAAAAGGGCATCAAGAAGATTGTGATCGCCGCTACGAATGACATTGGCGGGAACTTTGGAACTCAGGCCAATAAGATCAAAGATAATCATAACAAAGACCCGCTTCATATCGAAGTAGGAGGAGTTGATTTCTTTTACTCTTATCTTCAGATCCTGCGGGAAAAATATAAGTCCGTTGTCCTGCTGGACTCTGGTGACTTTCTTCCTGCCGATCCGGAAGACTACAGGCATGCTCAGGATTTTTATTCGGGTCTTAAGTACAATGCGATTTCACCCGGGCTTACTGATCTCAGCTCCCGCTCTTCCGGTGGATTAAACCCTGTGAAGAAATTTTCCGAGAATTCTCAGGTCACAGTTCTCGCCAGTAATCTTTATGAATTGAAAACTGCCCGTGGAATTGAGTGGAAAGGAATCGACCAGTACGAAGTAGCTGAAGTGAATGGAGTGAAAGTCGGAATTATCGGTATCCTTCCGGATGATATTTCTTCCCT
>JAYVHR010000054.1:0-3501 GCA_043771075.1 Bacteriovoracaceae bacterium | reverse complement strand
CTCAAGGAGTAAACTTAGTTTACTCCCTTGTCCCGTGAGCGTTTGAACAAGTAGAAGACCGGTACACCTGCGAGAATTAATCCCAGACCAATCGCTGTTGATTTCGGGCTCGTGATAATCGTATTGATCAGAAGTAAGACTCCAATAATCACAAATATCGCAGGAAGGACCGGATAACCGAGTGCCTTATACTCTCTTTGAGCGTCCGGTAATTTCTTGCGAAGTCTGAAGACAGCTGCGGCCACCATCGCATAGAAAATCCACGAAGCGAAAACAACGTAATCCGTCAGCTGATCAAAACTTCCTGATAGGGCAAGAATCATTGATACGACGGCCTGAACGCAAATCGAAACCACAGGCACGTGACTTTTTGCGCCGACACTCGCGAGTTGTCTGAAGAAGAGTCCGTCTTTTGCCATCGCGTACGGAACGCGCGCGTTCGTGAGAATTGATCCGTTGAGCGCACCCAGAGATGAGAAAACAAAGGCCGCGGAAAGAATCACAACACCGGAACTTCCGAGGAAGCTCATAGCTGCTTTTGTTCCGACCGGAAGAGCGTCAGGGAAACTGGAAGAATTGGATGTGAGAACTTCCGTAATCGGGAGTGCGTAGAAAAACGCAACGTTCACCACAACATAAAGAGCAAGAATAATGAGGATACCGAGGATGAGTGAGAGCGGAACGTTCTTTTTCGGATCCTTGATTTCACCGGCCACCATCGAGAGATTGTTCCAGCCGTCATAGGCCCAGAGTGCGCCGAGAAGTGCTGTTCCGAAAGCAGACCATCCGGCAAAGCCCGTGTACTCAGGAGCAGGAGTTGATAAATTGATAAAACTTCCGGCCTCACCGAAGAATAAAATTCCTCCGGCAATAGTGACGAGAGTGAGAATCTTAATTGCTGTCATGATGGAATTGAGTTTTCCACCGAACGCGACACTGAAGCAGTTAAGGAGAGAGAAAAACGCGATCGCCATCAAGGCCGCACCGGTTCTTCCACCAACAATAGAGAGATCAAACATTCCGCTCATAAAAGTCATGGCACCGACGGCATAGGCCGCAATGGAGCCGGGGGAAGCGATCCAGAAGCGCATCCAACCATACAGGAAGGCAGTGAGATCATCCCAACCTTCGCGCAGATAAATATATTCTCCGCCCGCTTCAGGCATCATGCTTCCAAGTTCGGCATAGGCCAGGGCCCCCGTAATCGAAAGTAATCCGCCAACTACCCATGCCGCCATTACCCAATAAGGGTGGCCCAGCAGCTGGGTCATAGTTCCTGTCTTGAGGAAGATTCCGGTTCCGATGATGGTCCCGATAACGATGGCGAGGGCGTCCGTGAGGTTGAGGCCCCGGACGAGAGAATTAATTTTAGTCATGAGAAAAGCGTACTGATTTATGCGGCGATTGAGAACTTAAAGTTCTACGTATGAGCCCACTTCCACAACTCTATCCTTCGGGAGCTGATAGAACGCCGCTGCGGTCTGAGCGTTTCGTGACATCAGGGCGAAAAGCTTTTCTCTCCAGAGCGCCATACCACCGTTTCCGTCTGTCGCAATGAGATGTTCACGTCCCAGGAAGAAGGTCGAATTATTGGCGGTAAGAGATGTGTGAGGATCAAGCTGGATATTGTTGAGCTGTTCCGAAACGTTCTGCATATCCATGAAGCCGAAAGTGATTGTCAGGCGATAGATTTGCGGACCGATTGTCTGGAGTTTTACCCTGTTTCCTTTCGGCACGTGAGGTATGTCGAGTGTTTGAACTGAAAGGAAAACGACGTGTTCGTGGAGCGATTGAAAATGCTGGAAGTTCTGGATCACTGTTGCCGGTGCGTACTTCGTATGACCAGACATGTAGACAGCAACTCCCGGTACCCGGTAGGCGTGAGAGTCCCAGACTTTCTCCAGAAACTTTTCCAGTGGCATGATAAGGCTGATCATCCGTTCCGAAAGAATGATTCGACCTCTGCGCCAGGTGGTCATGACAGTGAAGAGTAAGAGTCCTACCGAGAGTGGGAACCAACCACCGGCAGCAATTTTAAGAAGGTTCGCACCGAAGTAGGCCAGCTCAACAATGAGAAAGAATCCGCAAAGCACTGCTGTTCCATACTTATTCCAACCCCAATGATTGACCGCGAAGAAGTAAAAAAGGATCGTCGTAATGAGCATGGTGAGCGTTACGGCTATTCCGTAAGCGGCCGCAAGATTGCTTGAGGTTTGGAATGTAATAACGGTAAGGATACAGGCGATCATGAGTAAAAAGTTAAAGGCCTTAACGTAAACCTGTCCCTGTTCATTAACGGAAGTATGTTCGATCGTGACCCTGGGAAGGTATTGAAGCTGAACTGCCTGCATGGTGATAGAGAAAACCCCGGTAATGAGTGCTTGCGAAGCAATGACAGTGGCCGCAGTGGCAAGGACAACCAGATAGGGAAGCGCCCAAGTCGGCGCCATATAGTAGAAAGGATTTTTTATCGCTTCAGGGTGATTGAGAAGAAGAGATCCCTGGCCGAAATAATTCAAGGTGAGACAGGGGAGAACACAAGTAAACCATGCGGTATCAATCGGATGTCTTCCGAAGTGACCGAGGTCAGAGTAAAGAGCTTCACCACCTGTGACAACCAGAAAAACAGAACCGAGCACGACGAAACCAGTCCAACCATTCCGGATAAAAAAATCCACGCCGTACATCGGATTCATCGCCGCGAAAACGTGCGGATTATCTATGATATTGTAGATTCCAAGAATTCCTAAAACAATGAACCACACGAGTGTAATCGGGCCAAAGATCTTTCCCACTTTTTCGGTGCCGTGGCGCTGAATGGAGAAGAGTCCAATGAGAATGGCTATAGTTATGGGAACAATAAAAGAGTGAAGTCGAGGTTCGATGAGTTCCAGTCCCTCCACTGCTGACAAGACGGAGATGGCCGGTGTGATAATCCCATCCCCATACAGGAGGGCCGTTCCAAAAACTCCAAGTGAGGTGAGGACGGCAAACATTTTTGGACGTTTTTTAAAAGTATCCATAATAAGCGCGGTCAGTGCGAGAATTCCACCCTCACCGTTGTTGTCGGCCTTGAGAATAAGGAGGTGATACTTCAGAGTCACAATCAGGATGAGTGACCAGAAAATGAGGGAAAGAACGCCGAAGATATTTGGCTCATTCACTGCAAGGCCGTGCGTGTGATGGAATGATTCTTTCAGTGAGTAAAGAGGACTCGTTCCGATATCCCCGTAAACAACACCGAGAGCAGTGATGACAACACCGGCGGTGACTTTTTTTTCTTTATGTCTCATCGTGCCTTTATAGCAAATTGACTAATAAATAAGAATGGATTTTCTTTGTTCCTGCCACTCCATCTGATTTTTTTTCATGATGGCCTGATACTCTTCTTCTGTGCCGCGCTTTTCCACCCACAGGCGTAATTCATCAGTGCCATTGATCAGATCAACGGGAACCTTATGAAATTCATATTCATAAGGAGGTTCCTTCCATTTGAAGTCC
>JAYVHR010000053.1:0-2584 GCA_043771075.1 Bacteriovoracaceae bacterium | reverse complement strand
TGGATTTCATCGAAATCCGAGGTGCACGTGTTCACAACCTCAAAAATGTGGACCTCGATATCCCCCTTCGAAAGCTCATCTGTTTTGCCGGTCCTTCGGGATCCGGAAAAACTTCGCTCGCGTTTCATACTCTCTTAACTGAGTCGAAGCGCCGTTTTGTGAATTCATTTCCTAACTCAATGAAGTTTTTTACTGATCGTCCGGCGGCAGTGGACGTTGATAGTATTTTTCCAGTACTGCCGGTCTTTGGTCTTCCACAGATAAATCCTGTGGTCGGTGCGCGATCGGTGGTTTCCGATATCATGCGACTCACTGACAGCCTCCAAAATCTCTGGTTTGGAAGTTCCCGTGAGCTTTGTCCGGTTCATGAAACTGAACTCATAGTGAAGCCAATCGGTGAACAGATTCAGTCACAACTCAATACCGAAAAGGGGATTTTTCATATCCTACTTACGCCTCCCGAATTTCAGCGGGTCTTCGGGGAAGAATATCTTCCTCCAAGGTCTTATACGAAAAAAAAAGGAGTGGGCGAGTTTGAGGCGACGGATGAACTATGGGAAGTGACCAGATTTAAAGTTGAGAATATTTCCGCTCTTGAGAAGAAATGGGAAGAGTTGAAACTCAGCAAGTTTCATCTCAAGTATCAGATCTTGGGCGAGGGAATGAAAAATCCACAGGATCTTTTCTTTCACTTTGAGAAAGTTTGTCCGCACGGAGATTTCATCTCAAAGCCAGCCCTGACTGTCAGTGCGTTTTCCCCTTACAGCGCCCTGGGGGCCTGTCCTCATTGCAACGGTTATGGCGCCAATCTTGTCTATGATGATAATAAAATTGTTGATCGGGAGAAGACGATTGAAGAGGGCGGACTTCGCCTTCTGAATTTCGGTGCCTTCTCTGACTCCTTCGAAGAATTTAAGAAAATCTGTAAGCGTAAAAAATTCCCTCTGGATGTGCCGATCAAGAAACTGCCGAAAGAATTTTTCCAGATCCTCGAAAACGGACAGGGCGAATACCCCGGCTATGAGGAACTGAAAGGTTACCTGGCCGGGAAAAAATATAAAGCAAGTGTCCGCATATTCGTCCGCCAGCTGCAGAAAGAAGAAACATGTCTCATGTGTTTACAGTCCCGGCTTAACCCGGATATTCAGCAATATTTCGTGAATGTAGCAGGGAAGAATTATAGCCTCCCGGAAATCATGAGTCTGACTGTGGAAGAAGCACTTCCGCTTTTCCGCTCGAAACTTGTGAACACGCGCGATTCTCATGAAAAAAGAATCTATGAGGACATTCATGAGAAACTTCAGATGGCGACCGAAATGGGTCTCAATCACCTCGCCCTTCTGAGAAAAGCGAAAACTCTATCGGCCGGTGAATATCAACGGCTCCTTCTCATTAAGTACCTTTCGTTCAAGGGTACGGATTCTCTTTTTGTTCTCGATGAACCAAGTATTGGTCTGGCAGAGCATGAATTAGCACGCATGCTGGAAGGATTTCGCCAGATTATTGAACAGGGAAATACAGTTATTCTCATTGATCACTCGGAGTTTATCCAGAAGGCAACTGATCACCTTATTGTGATGGGCCCGGCTTCCGGAAAAGCCGGCGGAGAGATTCTTTTTCAGGGACATCCGCGATCTTATTTCACACGCAAAGAAGAAGTTAAGTGGGAACCAAAAAAAACCTCCACACTTTATCCTTCATTTATTGAAGTGTCGGGTGCAGAGATATATGGAAAGTCTTATCCGGATTTCAAAGTTCCGCTCAATCAGATGACCTGGGCTTCAGGAAGATCTGGCACAGGAAAAACTTCCTGCCTGATTAAAGTCATGGCAAATTCCATTCACAAAGATATTCATGGTGATTGGCTGGATGATGATGTTTTCAATGTGAATGCCATAAAGAACCCGGTCGATTTCGATGATGTGATTGTTATCAGTTCAGATCTCAATCGCTTCACTTCCCGCTCTTCAGTGGGAACCATTACAGAACTTTCATCGGCGATACGTAAACATTTTTTGAAACTTCCCGTTTCGAAAAGTATGAACCTGAAAGAAGGGCATCTTTCTTCAAATTCAGAACTCGGAATGTGTCCGCGCTGTGAAGGGAAAGGATCGCTCACGATTGAGATGCAGTATCTGGAAGACATTATTCTCGAGTGCGAGGACTGCAAGGGACAAAAGATCAAACCGCTGTATGCAAATATTACTGACGGCAAGATGACAGTAGCAGAGGCTTATAATCTTCCGCTCTCACAGGTGCTCGAGCGAATTGAACTCACTCCGAAATTTCGTCGCGTCTGGGAGTATCTGAAAATCCTCAACCTGGATTATCTTTCGCTGGATCGCGCGCTCAATTCATTATCGGGTGGGGAAAAGCAGAGAATTTATCTGCTCTCGAAACTCCTGAAACAAGTTCAGAATTCACTTCTCATTTTTGAGAACATTTCCTTTGGCCTCTCCGAGCGGGAACTCAAGCAACTGGGAATGTTCCTGCAGGATTTAGTGCAATTAAAGAACACCGTGGTGATCGTTGATTCATCCAGCTGTTTCAGGCACTTAGCTACATGGAAACTCGATTTTGGGCC
>JAYVHR010000052.1:0-2367 GCA_043771075.1 Bacteriovoracaceae bacterium | reverse complement strand
GCTTTTCTCTCTCTCTTCTTTCTGACGATCCTCACCGGTTGTGGGAACGAACAATTCGGAACCGGAGGGCAGTCAGCAAACTCGACGGCAAATCCTCTGCAAAGTTTTTCTTATCAAGCTTGCTCTAACTCGACTTTGATCAAGCCCAAAGTAGATGTCTTATATGTAGTAGATGATTCGGGAAGTGCGGCAGTTCTATCGACCGCTTTAAAAGCTTCAATCAAATCGACAGTGAATAAACTGTCGCTGGAATTTGATTATCGTGTCATAGGCACGAACCTTATTTCTGGAACTACGTCCGATTATAGAGTCATGACGAACTCTACTGACCTCACGGGTATCGAACTAAATAAGGTGATTCCCAATGTGGATGGCTTTGGATTCTTCAATACTGCAAGTGGTGGTGGTTACGAACAAGGTCTCACTCGTACCTATAATTTTTTAAATGCCAATAAGGGTTCACTGTTCCGCCGTGAATCGCATCTCATCGTAGTGCTGGTTTCTAATGGTCTCGATGCTGACATTGAAGCGACCTCAGCATTCAACAATCAAATCGTATTGAAGTCGGATGGTGCGGCCAAGATGAACACTCTCCAGAGTAATTTAACTTCGATCAAAACTTATCTCCAATCACAGCAAATTCGATTTATTTCAGCCACTGCCCATACTTCATGCAAACCTTCCTGGTACGCTTCAAAGAATTCCTATGTGGCCATGTCAAAAAGAATGTACTTCGCTTCAGGCGCAACAGATCAAGCGGGTGCTTTGAATCCGGATGCCTACGACCTTTGTTCAACAGGCGTCTCTAATATTTTTGATTCTATTAACAATGCAATCAAACAAGTACTCATCCCTCATGAGTACAAATACTGGCCGATTACTTTCGCGAATAATACCTCGAACAACGTCTCGTTCGCTGACATTAGAGTGACAAAGGTCGATCCATCAAATGCGAGAGTTGAATTGGTTGAAGGGACAGATTGGACTTTGAAGGATTTCGGATCCATGACTTCTGTGAATACCCGATTGCTTCCAAGTGCCGGAGAACCAGTCAATGGTCGTTACTTCGTTGAATTTAATAATCTATTGAAGTACCCGGATTGCGTTCTAGTAACTTCTGTTTCGCAAACAGAGACTTTTAATATGGTGGTATTCCCTCAGAAACCAATCATGCCAGGTGCAAGAGTCTTTGTGAACGGAGCTGAAATTCCAAGTTCAGCTCTCGGAACAAGCGTGAGTGTATTTCAACAGGCAAACACGAAATTCAGTCCTGCGAATACTCCACCAGTCTTGAAGTCAGGATACTTTTTGCAAATTACCAACCCGGCCTATTATTACAAATCCGGTGATAGCGTAACGACACAGTACACTCCTGCGCCAATCTAATAATTGATCTCAGCTTGAAATAAGAAAGGCTCCTTTGGGAGCCTTTTCTTTTGCACTCTGCAAGGTGCTCTCTTCCACCACGAGGATCATTCTGACCCCGTAGGACCAGGGAGAAGATGTTGGACTTTCTTCTCTTGAAAAGCAAAATGCCTCCCGTAATGTCAGAGATAAGACAGACCATGGGGAGGTTCAGATGTCACAACACTCAAATCAACTTCAACTTAAATTTTTTCTCGCCTTCGTGATGATGCTCATCGTTGGTTTGACTGAAACATTTGCCTGCTCAATCCAGGTTGATGACAATGCCCAGAAAAATGAAATCATCTCCCATGCTGTGAGCCGCTCTGACCTCTCTCTCGCTGTAGTGAGTGGAATATCCATCATTAACTATACTCAGACTTTCGAAGATGAGGGCCCTCTGGGGAGCTGTCCGAATTACCAGGTTCTGAGTGCCCGTGTTTCTTTCACGCACGTAAAAAGTGCCGTCGAGTCATGTAGCTACTCGATGGTTGTGACTGTTCGGAATTATATGGGGGAAACACTTCCGGAAGAAGGTGGGCTCCAGGAAATCACTTTCTCAGAGAGCGAAGTAGCTTGCTCATTAACAAATCTGCGGCTTCCGCGGAGACTCATCCTTAAGAAAAAGAAAATTGTAAAATATCGTTTTCCACGCTAACGAAAAAGGCTCCTCACGGAGCCTTTTTATTTCTAAAGATCGCCTGATTTTTCCTGATTCATTTTCCTGACCGCATTCATGAAGCGGATAACCGGATAAAGCTTCTGAACTTTCGGAAAATCAATCTCGATATAATTCACACCTTCAAGAATCATCACTTCACCGAATAGTCCGACATTCCTCCCGTCTTCCAGAGAAGTCGGATTGACGGTGACGCTCTTCGATTTGAAGTCTTCCAGCACAGGATTGAGATTATACATCTTTGTAAACTTCGCCGGTGAGTCTTCAGTGCTTCTCACATTGGG
>JAYVHR010000051.1:0-8306 GCA_043771075.1 Bacteriovoracaceae bacterium | reverse complement strand
TGATGGATGTTAAACCTATCATTCCGGGGGTCTTCTTACTATATTTACGCGTGGCAAATTCCCTGAGGTTCAGGTCTTTTTTGTCTTCAGAAATCTCTTAGCGGCACCCTCTTTCGTCACCTGAGGAGTACGACTGATCCCAAAGCCGGCATCCGGTATGTTTTTCGTAATAGTTGACCCAGCCGCTACGAATGCGTCATTGCCTATTTCAATCGGGGCCACGACCTGAACGTCGGAACCGATGAAGGTATTGCTGCCGATTTTTGTCTTATGCTTGCTGACTCCATCGTAGTTACAAGTGATGAATCCACAGCCGATATTGGAATTTTCCCCGATTTCAGCGTCGCCCACATAAGAGAGATGGGAAACCTTCACGCCTTTGGCGAGTTTTGATTTTTTCACTTCAACGAAATTTCCGATTTTAGATTCAGCACCGATATCTGCACCCGGGCGGAGTCTTGCCATGGGTCCGATCGTTGCGTCCAGATGAACGATGGCCTCTTCAATATGGCTGTTGGCAAGTATTTCAGCGTTGTCGTGAATTGTGGAATTTCTGATGAGTGTTCCGGATTCAATCACAACATTTTTTCCGATCGTCGTTTTTCCAAGCAATGTAACACCCGGGTAGATCACTGAACCCACACCAATAGTGACATCATTTTCAATGTACACTGTATCTGGAGCGAGAATCTGAACCCCATCAGCGAATATCTTAGAAAGTTTTTTTTTCCGGATAAGAGTTGAAACATTCGCGAGCTGTTCCATGGTGTTAATGCCAAGAAACGGAGTTTCATTGGTAAATCTCATGGATTTGACTGGATAAATGTCCTGGAATAAATCCGTCAGATAGAATTCACCTGATTTGTTTTTATTAGAGATCTGTCCCAGCACCGATTTTACGTGAGAAGTTTTCAATATATAAAAGCCGGAGTTCACATCAGTTATTGATTTCTCAGCCGCTGAGCAATCTTTCTCTTCCACAATATGAAAGCCCTTCCCTCCCTGAACAATCCTTCCGTATCCGGTGGGCGTGTCTGTATGAAAAGTCGCTGCAACTCCTACGAGTTCTGGCTGCGAACGGAAAGCTTCAAAGAGCCTGCAGAATTCATCCGAAGAAATGAGAGGAGTATCGGCGCAAGCGACTAATGTATATTCGTGATTCCAGAAATGAGGAAGATCATTGAAGCACGCTTTGAGAGCGTCTGCCGTTCCGTTCTGTTCTCTCTGCCACGCGAGTTTCAGGGAACTTTTTTTCGGATGATTATTACACCATTCTTCCAGTAGTTCCTTCCTGTGACCAATCACCACTCCTACTTCAGCTTTCAAAGAGGAAATATGGGCAAATTCCAGTGCAGAATCCACTACGTAATCCAGAAGAGGTCTTCCTAGGGCGGGTGCAAGAGCTTTAGGAGTATCGATTTTCATCCGCGTGCCCTTGCCGGCGGCGAGTATCACTATACCAATGGAGTCACTCATAAGACGGTGCCTTTTAATCAGGTATTTTCAAGTCGGTGAAATGAGTCACAGTTAGTCTCACACAGCTTGAGAAATCAGTCTATCTGAGGAGTGAAACCCTCGGTTTTTACTCGAAAAAAATCTTCAGAAACATGCAAATAGTTATCAAGGAAGAGCCTGTTTTTCCCGATTTAGCTTCTGTACATGATCTTCACGGAAGAGAACATCTAGGAGAACCAAACATGGTCACAAATTATGAGGGAGAAGCGATTGATTTCAAAGAAACGCTCCCTCTCCTGCCGGTCCGCGATCTCGTAGTCTACCCGTTTATGATTTTACCCTTGTTCGTTGGCCGTGAAACGTCGATCAAAGCAGTGGAAGAGTCTTACAACAAAACTGACCGCCTGATCCTTTTGTCTTCACAGAAAGACATCACAGCTGAAAGTCCTTCACCCTCTGAGATTTATGAGATGGGGACTGTAGCGATGATCATGAGAATGAGACGTCTTCCTGATGGAAGAATTAAAATTCTCATCCAGGGTCTCGCTAAGGCACGAATCAAAGAATTCGTTTCAACAGAACCTTTCTATCAGGTGAAAGTTGAAAAAGTTGAAACTCAGGCCGTAACGGCTTCGGCAACAACAGTAGAAGCCCTTGCACGTGCAACGAAAGAGAATCTTGAAAAAGTAATCTCTCTTGGAAAAGTAATTTCTCCGGACATCCTCATGGTACTGGAAGATATCCAGGATCCAGGTCGTCTCTCAGATCTTATTGCATCAAATCTAAATCTGAAAGTTTCTGAAGCGCAGAAAGTTCTCGAGATTATCGATCCGGTAGAAAGACTTGGTCATATCAACCAGGTTCTCCTGAAAGAACTCGAAGTTCTAGCTCAACAGGCAAAACTCAAAGCTAATACAAAAGAAGATCCGGCTAAAAACCAGAAAGAATTCTTCCTTCGTGAGCAGATCAAGGCCATGAAGCAGGAACTCAATAATGAAGACAATGATAAGAATGACGAATTTGCCGAGCTGAGAGAAAAGCTTATGGCGAAAGGTCTTCCGGCAGAAGCTGAGAAAGAAACGATCAAGCAACTTGGTCGTCTTGAAAGAATGCATCCTGATTCTTCAGAGTCGAGCATTCTTCGCTCATATCTTGAATGGGTCATTGATCTTCCATGGTCTGAAGAGTCTAAAGAAGTTACTGATCTTCAATATGCAAAAGATGTTCTTGATGAAGACCACTTTGATCTTGAAAAAGTGAAAGAAAGAATTCTTGAATACCTCGCAGTCAGATCGCTTAAGGGCGGCACTCCGAAGGGACCAATTCTTTGCTTCTCTGGTCCACCGGGTGTTGGTAAAACTTCTCTTGGTAAATCAATTGCAAAAGCTACCGGGCGTGAGTTCATCAGAATTTCACTCGGCGGTCTGAAAGATGAATCAGAAATCCGTGGTCACCGCCGTACATATGTAGGAGCGATGCCAGGAAGATTCATCCAGGCGATGAAACAATGTAAAACTGTAAACCCGGTTATCCTTCTCGATGAGATTGATAAGCTTGGTTCTGATTTCAAGGGCGATCCGGCTTCAGCCATGCTTGAAGTTCTCGATCCTGAACAGAACTGCACTTTTCGCGATAACTATCTGAACCTGAACTACGATCTTTCTAAGATCATGTTCATCGCGACTGCGAACGTTCTCGACCAGATCCCTGGTCCACTTCGCGACCGTATGGAAATTATCAATCTTGCTGGTTACACCCAGGAAGAGAAAGTCCAGATCTCGAAAAAGTATCTTATTCCTAAGCAGATGGATGAACATGGAATCAATGACGAACACATTGAATTTCATGATGAAGGTGTAGAAGCGGTCATTTCCGGATACACCAGAGAAGCTGGTCTTCGTAACCTTGAAAGACAGGTTGGCGCACTTTGCAGAAAAGTAGCTAAGAAGATCGCTTCTGGTCATCATCAGAAAACCCATATCTTCTCGGCCACGGTTGAGGAGCTTCTGGGTCCACCGATGTACTCGAGAGAAGATTCTAACGAGTACGATGAAGTGGGAGTGGCCACAGGGCTTGCCTGGACTTCTGTTGGTGGAGAAATTCTCCATATTGAAGCAACTAAGATGAAAGGTCACGGGATCACTCTTACCGGTCAGCTTGGTGATGTGATGAAAGAATCAGCTCAGGCAGCACTCGGCTTCATCAGAAGTCACGCTCAGGAACTGGGAATTGACGATAAGGTTTTTGCGGAAAATGAAATTCATATTCATCTACCGGCAGGTGGTATTCCGAAAGACGGTCCATCAGCAGGAATTACACTGGCAACAGTGATGGTATCTCTCCTCACAAATACTTACGTGAGTAAGGATATTGCGATGACAGGTGAGATCACTCTCACTGGTAAGGTTCTCCCGGTTGGCGGGATTAAAGAGAAAGCTCTCGCAGCGATGAGGGCCGGGATTGATACGATCATCATTCCATGGAAAAACCAGAAAGATCTTCTGGAGATTCCAGCCGATTTCCGGAAAAAAATCACCTTCATCCCGGTGAAAAACATCCAGGAAGTTCTCGAGATCGCTTTGGTGGACTACAAAGGTCAACTTAACCTTGACCAGCACAAACGTATCCACAAAGAAGTGAAAGAAGAAAAGAAACCGACACCCAAGAAAGGCGACCAGGTCGCAGCTTAATCAAAAGGCCCCGAAAGGGGCCTTTTTTTGATTCGTACTTTTTCTTTCTTCGCTTTCCATCTCCCATACATTTGATATCCTAATCCTCATGAGTGAAATGAATCCCGCTGACGTGAAAATCATCATCGTTGATGATTCCGATTTTTCCCGAAGTATCATTAGTAAGATGCTGACTGAAGATGGCTTTCAGGTGATCGGCGAGGCTTCCAGTGCCGAGAGCGCCCTGAGCATGATTAAGGAAAAGAAACCCGACATTGTAATCGTGGACATCGTCATGCCAAATGTCAGCGGACTTGAACTCACAGAGAAACTCAACCAAACAGCTCCCAATGTATCAGTCATTATGATTTCTTCACTTTCTCAGGAACACATTGTCCTGGATGCTATCAGTGCTGGGGCCAGCGACTTTATTGCCAAGCCTATTCAGAAGCAGCAACTGATTGATTCAGTAGAAAAAATCATGTCCGAGAGAACAAAGGATTAACATGGAAAATTCACGGATGGTTGAACTCGCACGGATTGATGAGCTTAAAATCCTTCATAATGTCCGCCTGATTAATTGTCATGACCTGAATCCGATTACATCAACCGATAATATGCATGTTCAATTTTCTGTTTCGGGAGATGTGAAAGGAAATATCACCTGTCATCTTTGTCTGGATCGTCAGGAACTGAGCGATGCGGAGAGAAACTATCTCTTCCCTCTTTTTACAGAATCCATGAACATCCTTGCGGGGAGACAGATCTCTCTCGATGATGAATTTAAAAATATGCGTATCCAGCTTTCCCCTCCAAAGCTCAGTATGATACCGAAAGTGATCTCAACCAATAACAGAAACATGATCCAAAAATATGAACTGGAGCTGGAAGCTCTCAGCTTTGATGTTTTGATCGAATATAGCCTGGTAGGTATGAACTGATGAAGACGCTGCTTAAGATTCTTGGATTGTGCTTTCTTACTATGTTTGTTCTTTGTCTGAACGTAAACGGAAAGCCGATATTTGAACCAGTTTATTCTGCTCTTTCAAAGATCAGCATTCCTTTTCAGAAGGCCACCGAATCCCTTCTGGCGAGTGCGATTTCTTCCACGCAGGAATACTCGCGGAAGCTCTTCAATAACTCTGTGCCTAAGGTGAGAGATGCTGTGAAGTCCAGAGCTGCTGCCCCTTCACGCTTTAATGTGAAGGGTACTCCGAGTGAAGAAATCATGGTTGAAGAGAAGGAAGAACTCGACGACCTGATCAAGTCACATCACTGAGCTGTAACCCGGCTGGAATTAACTCTCTTTTTAGCTGAGACATCTTTTACAACTTTCTCTCTTGAATGGTTCATGGCCGGACAATCAGTTGTCACTTCATTGGCAAAAGCTGAAGAAGCGAGAAGGGCAAAGATTATCAGAAATTTCATAAGGACTCCTTTGTCGTATGGAGTCTATATTCCAAGATCAGTGCCAATATTCAGGTAGGTAAGACAGGGAAATCCTGAGACAGGAATGTTGATGGGATGGACGATCGTCTAAACTGATGACAATAAGGGGGGAAGCCTTGAGCTCCCCCGGATTATTGTTATTCAGATCTAACTCTTGAACCTTTGGTCTTCGTAGTAGACGCAGCCGTTTTAACAGCTTTACCAGCATTACGGTTGTCCTGGTTGGCCCATGGACAATCAGTGCTGACTTCTTCTGCGAGCGCAATAGAGCTCGAAAGAACGAACATAAGAGCGAGAAGCAATTTCATACAGACCTCCTGTGAGAGAAACATTATTCAGGGTTCTTAGAGCAAGGGTGATGCCAAGTCCGGGTGGTGTAAGTGCCCGTTAGGCCGGAGTGAAGTGTCTAAAGTTTTGACAGGTGAAAATGTCTAGTCAGTAGTCAGCGCCGGGCTTCAGCCCCGGAAATAAAAAAGCCCCTCTTACGAGGGGCCTTCTTAGTATCTTCAAAAATAGTAGAAGAAATTATTCTCCGCGAACCTTAGCTCCGCGTGCTCCACGCTTGTTAGCTGCAGAACGGCTGACGTCTTTTCTTTCCGAGCCCTGGTTAACAGACGTACAGACACCATACTTAGTAAAGCAGGTCTCGCATCCGCATTGTTGTGGATCGAATTGTCCAAGTCCTCTCGGCTGCTCGGCTGAGAAGGCGACACTGGAAGCAAGAAGGGAAAGAGTGATTAAAAGTGTTTTCATGTTCGTCTCCTCAAATTACATGTTCAGGTTAACGCCGGCGGGCTTAACAATTGTAAGCAAGTTCTGGAAAGCTTGAGTCACCTGAAGAGCCATTTTGTGGCCTGCACTTGATTCAACTTTCTTAATCTCGCCGTAGTTATCGTATGCAACGTTGATTTTACCAACCTTGTCCATTTCAATTTCAACTGGCTTACCGAGGGCATTGTACTTGAACGCCAGAACGCGTTTTTCAGTAGCAGATTCCTGGTCAACCATCTTGGAAATCTTCCCTTTCGTATCGTAGATAAGGAAAACTGTTTTACCAGTGTTGTTCCACGCCTTCGTCAGGTTGCCTTTACCGTCATACTCGAAGTTCGTTGTACCTTCGTTGTTTACGACTTTTTTGATCTTGTTAATCTTGTCATCGTATTCGATGTTAACGAAATCACCCTTAGTCGAAGTTTTCTTAGTAAGAAGACCCTGACCATTGTATTCGAAGTTAGTCACATGGTTACCACGTGCAATCTTGATCGGGAGCGAGTTATCAGCATAGATCGTATCTGTCTTGATCGCATTGATCTCAGTCATAATACGGTATGTGTAACGTGAACCATCCGGACGAGTCTTGATTTCGTACTCATAACGGTTAGCAACCGGTTTACCGTCGAAGCCAGGCTTCGTTACGATTGTCCAGTAGTGGTCATCAGGATTCTTAGGATTAGAAGCATACTGATACTTCGTCTTCTCACCATTTCTGTCGTTCACTTCTGTAACAAAGAAAGTCTTTGGATCGAAAGCAACTGTGAGTTTTGTCTTATCAGAATAACGGATCTCAGTCAGGTTATGTGACTTGTCGTATCCGAACTCATAAGTGTTATCACCAATGTCTTTTGAAGAAACAAGGTCACTGTCTTGGTATTTATAGAGAGCTTTCTTATCACCAGCTGACCAGATTTCTTTCACGAGTCCATCCGGATACCATGTGAAGAAGATCTGCTTAGCTTGTGAATCTTTGATCGAGTCAAGGTTACCATCTTTATAAGTGAAGCCTACAAAGTAACCAGACTTGTCTGAAATCTTAACGAGCTGACCATCTTTATTGAAGAAATCTACGCGACCATCTGAGTGAGAGCGCTTGTAGCCCTCTTTGGATACTGCGAGTTCCATCGGGCCGCGGTCATTCGAGTAAAGTACTGATCCCGGAGCAACTGTTGATTGAACTCCGAAGTTCTGAGCGTATGTGTGGCGAAGTTCTGCATTCGTAGCGAGCTTCTGAACGAGATCCGAAGCTGCTTTTTCATTGAGAGAAGTTTTCTTCTTCATCTCTTCAACGATTTTCTTCGCTGCTGCAGTTGCATCGATCGCTGTCTTAGGTGTAAAGCGTGTCTTCGATCCTGAACCATGTTCATGAACGATGATTGATCCGTCAGCTGAAACTTCGAGACGAGTTTCAAACTCACTACCCCAACCAAATCCAAACCAACCAACCTCAGTTGATTTCGAGTTATAGGTACGGGTAATTTCCAGTTTCTTACCACCGCCAGGAACGACGATATCAGTATAGGAAATGTAAAAGTTTCCGTTCTTTAAGTTAACCCCGGCTTGCGCAAGCGATGCGATCAGCATCGTCATCACAAACAGCGAGAGTCCTTTCATTAACTTCATGGTTCCACCTTTTTCCAGACAATTATGACTTCTTATTTATCGGTTACTAAGTCTTCAAACTTTAATGTCAATAATCTTAAAAATGACCCACATTCCGAGCCAAACCAGCCCGCAAATCGCTGCAAATGCGATGATCCCGGGTATCGTACCAAAGAACATCGGAAATATTTCCGGATCCCCAATTCCTAAAATCACTATCATGGCAAAGGGCATACTCCCGATCGTGTAGGCCTGAAACATACCAGCTTTCACATAGGTTTTAATTTTAAGATGAAGCCTGACACGTTCCCGGATTACTCCCACAATAGTGTCGAAAACTTCGGCAAGATTACCGCC
>JAYVHR010000050.1:0-4187 GCA_043771075.1 Bacteriovoracaceae bacterium | reverse complement strand
CTGAACGAAATGTTCGCGAAGTTCGGAACTGTTGAATCTGCAAAAATCGTTATGGACAGAGACACTGGCCGTTCAAAAGGCTTCGGCTTTGTTGAAATGTCTTCTGCTGATGAAGCAGCAACTGCTATTGAAAAACTCAATGGTCAGGACAATGGCGGCCGTTCACTCGTTGTGAATGAAGCTCGTCCAATGGAGCCACGTACTGGTGGATTCGGCGGCGGTGGCGGCGGTGGTGGTGGTCGCGGTGGAGATCGTGGCGGCGGACGTGGTGGATTCGGCGGCGGCGGCGGTGGTGGTCGCGGTGGAGATCGTGGCGGCGGAGACCGTGGTGGAAACCGTTGGTAAGATTTTAAAAAATCAAAAACAAGAAGCCCTCGTAAGAGGGCTTTTTTTTATGGTCACGAAGCAAGCGAAGCTTGCGGGACCTGTATGCCGTCGGGAGGCAGGAGCCGGAGACGGCGCTGTTCAAGTACAGTCTCTGTTTGATAATCTTTCTTAATGATTAATCAAATCCCACTCCCCGAAAAGAAGTTCAGCTGGTTCGACGTCACGGCACCCGATGACAGCGACATGGCGAGACTCTCCAGTGAATTCCATCTGCCTTTCCTCCTGGTCCAGGACTGTTTGAAACCAGAGCATCTTCCGAAGTATGAAGAAACGGATGAAGGCTTTCACTTCCTGATGATGAGGGCATTCGATAAAGATTCCGATGAATTATCGACAACCGTGCAGGAGCTCACGCGAAAAGTTGCGCTCTTTATTTCCCAGGACAGAGTGGTGTCCATTCACCGGGTGGAACTTCTTTCTCTCTCGCGAGTGATGAACAAATGCGAAAAGCCGGATAATTTTCCAAAAAACATTCAGATGCTGGTTCACCAGCTGGTACTCGATACGATCCGCACCTACGAAGAACCGATTAATCGGCTTCAGGATCAATACGATGATTTTGAGACCGAAGTTCTTTCCAAGAAATGCGACATGGGAATGGTGAAAGTTTATCACTTCCGCCGGCAGCTCTTTGTCCTGAAAAGAATCATCAAACAAACTAATGATAGCCTCTATCGCTTCCGTGAGTTCTGGGAAAAACATCATTCCATGCTTCAGGATCTGAAAGAAAATCTGGACCAGCTCTATTTCCAGCTCGACGAGATCTCGGACAATTTCGAGCATCTCCTGGAGCTTCAGATCATGATGAATGATCAGAAAGCGAACGATGTGATGAGGACTCTGACAATATTTTCAACCGTCCTACTTCCCTTGAATTTCATCGCGAGTTTTTACGGGATGAACTTCACTCATCTGCCCGGACTGGACTCGCCTCATGCACTCGCGGGCATTTCCGGGCTGATGGGAATCGTGTGGTTACTTTGTTTGATTTATTTCCGGTATCGCGGATGGTTTAAGACGAGAAGAGTCGATGGAGCGAATTAAGAAACTGGCGGAACTAGTCCGTCCCTTTTACGGCAGTGATGATCCTGCCCATGACTGGCCTCATATTGGTCGCGTTGCAGCGACTGCAAAAAAACTTGCGGCTGACCAGAGTGTGAATCTCGAGTGCATTCTCGCGGCAGTTTACTGTCACGATATCGTTAACCTTCCGAAGAATCATCCGGACCGTTCACGTGCTTCGGAACTGGCGGCCGACAAAGCTGAACCCATTCTTTGGGAAGTGGGTTTTACGAAGGAAGAAATCACCATTACGCGGACAGCGATCATTGAGCATAGTTTTTCCCGGGGCCTGAAACCTTCTACTCTGGAATCTGCAATTGTTCAGGATTCTGATCGCCTCGATTCATTGGGTGCTATCGGAATTCTCCGGTGCGCTTCAGTGAACACGTTAATGAAGTCAAAATATTATGATCCTTTTGATCCCTTCGCTGAAAATCGCGAACTCGACGATAAGCAATTCATGATCGATCACTATTTCGTAAAATTGTTCAAGCTGCCAGAACTCATGCAGACAGAAGCCGGCAAAAAAGAAGGACATGAGAGAATCGAATACATGAAGGATTTTCTCGGGCGCCTGAAACAGGAAATCAGATGAACCTGGAATCGCTCGAGAGAGAAATTGTCTCTCTCATTGAAGATGAGAAAAATCTCGTGGCTAATCTAGCGAATATTTCCGCATCCATTTATCATGGTTTTCCGGGCCTTAACTGGTGCGGATTTTACCTCTGGAGTAATGAAGACCAGGAACTGATTCTGGGACCCTTTCAGGGGAAAGTCGCATGTCTCAGGATTAAATCAGGCAAAGGTGTTTGCGGTACCAGTTATCAGATGAAAGAAACTGTCCGCGTGGATGATGTGCACGCTTTTCCGGGTCACATCGCCTGCGATTCAGCTTCTGAGTCAGAACTTGTTGTTCCGTTGATGAAGAATGGAATCGTGATGGGTGTGCTTGATCTCGATGCACCAGTCGTGAATCGGTTTTCAGAAGAAGATGCCAAAGCATTTACGAGAATTATGGCACGGGCCGTGCCCTATCTCTGGCGCTGATTAAGCAGCACTGGAAAGAGTTTCTGCCAGAGGCTGAACTTTTTCTTCACCCTTAAAGAACTTCCGGTAAAGAACAATCGCCAGTGCGTACGCCGCCCCCGACATGAAGAAGGTCGGACCGAAAGAGTATGTCTCAATGAGATATCCGCCGAGGCGCGTGCTGCCGGAATAAACAAGATGATAGAAGAAGACGATGATCGCCGAAGCGAAGACGCATTCTTTCTCGCGCACTTTTTCCATTTCAAACATCGAAGTGATCGGGCTCGACATGTTCATGAGCATTCCCCGCATGAAGAAGCATGAAAGGACGAAAGTTATGTTACCGGTCATGCCCATGCCCACCATAAAAGGAATCGCCAGGAAAGCTGTCCCCATGATGAATTTTATATTGGTGGTTTTCTTGACAAGAGTAGGTGTGACAAATATTCCGACGAAGATGAAGGCCTGAAGAAGGGCGTAGGAAACACCGATCATCTTGGTGGAGAAATTAAATCTTTCTTTCAGGTAAAGATTGATGAAGGGAACAACCAGGCCGGATCCCAGAGCGAGACAGAGTTTCGGAGAAATGAGTTTTCCCAGCATCACCCAGTCTTTCTCGCGCAGACCTTCAAACACGCGTCTTTTCATCTTCGGGATCGGTACCCGCTGGATTCGCATAAAGATAAGATTGGAAAGTGAGACGATCACAAGAGATGCGATGATCGCTCCCCGCATGGATTCAATTTTAGAGAGATCATTATTGAACCATTTCATGATGGCCGGAAGATATCCTCCCACGGCATAGCCCACAAGATGGGCGGCCATGTTCATGGAAGAGTTCATGGAAAAAAGATGCACCCGGACTGCGGGTGTTGAATTCCTGAGATAGAACGGTGAAACCGAGATACTGAATAATGCCTGAAACATCGCTGCCACGAGACCAAAGATAAACAGCGACGAAACGTCAGTATGGAAAATCTGGATAAAATAAAATACTGAGCAAAACGCCATGCCGGTGATCACGAGATGCTTCACATGAAATCGCTCGATGATAAGTGCCGCCGGAATCGCCATGAGCGAAATTCCCAAAGACGCAGTGGAAATCAGATTTCCGATGATCGTCTCACCATAACCGAGTTCTTTCAGATAGAGATTGAAGAGTAGTCCATGGATCGACATTCCCATGCCATTGATCGCGTTACCGATCAGGAAGAGTTTTACGTTGAGGCTGAATTGCTGAAAATGTGTAAGGTAGGCCCGGACCATGGAATCATCTTAACCCAAGGCAGAAATTTCCTTAAGGAGGAGAATTTTTCCAGGCGTATTTTCTGTTTATCGGGCCTTACCCGACTAAGAGAGTTTGATATCCCAAACAGCCTGTTTTATATTCTGAGAACGATGAAAAAGGATGTTTTATGAAGTTTATTCTCCTCGCTCTCTTTATGACCGGTACTTGTCTCGCTGATTTCGTTTACATGCAGGAAACGGAAACCGGGAAAACCATCCAGTGGGAAAGTGCCCAGGGGACTCGGACTCTCTCTGAATCAGGCAAGGACTGGGCCATTTACCCGGACATATCGGCCGACGGTCAGGAGTTTATCTTTGTTGAAGGTCCGGGCAATAACGATCTTCACCTCACATATATGAACAAGCGGACCAATAGTTCATATCGCTTTCATTCACCCAGAAAAGGCATGATCCTTCATCCGAAA
>JAYVHR010000049.1:0-2010 GCA_043771075.1 Bacteriovoracaceae bacterium | reverse complement strand
CTCTGAAAGATGAAATCGAAGGATACGCCATTGAGTATGGCCTCGATTTCTTCCCGCAAATCTTTGAAGTCTGCGACTACGATACGATTAATATCCTCGCTGCCCAGGGTGGATTTCCCTCGCGCTATCCTCACTGGAAGTTCGGGATGGATTACGATCAGCTCTCAAAAGGCTACGCTTACGGTCTCCAGAAAATTTACGAAATGGTAATCAACACCAATCCTTGTTACGCGTATCTCCTTCAGGCCAATAACTGGGTCGATCAGAAGATCGTGATGGCGCACGTTTATGGCCATAATGATTTCTTCAAGAACAATGCCTGGTTCGGTCACACGAATCGCAAGATGATGGATGTCATGGCCAACCACGGGACCAAAATCCGTCGGTACATGGAAAAATACGGCCACGACACGGTCGAAAATTTTATTGATAAAGTTCTCTCGTTGGAGAATCTTCTTGATATTAACGAGTTGTTTGAGACGTCTGAACTGAGACGCAGCCGCGCCGACCAGATTGTTCAGCAGAATGTTGAGAATGAAGACGATGGTTATCTGATTGATGATCGTTCGGCGGCTCTCAAATCTTTCATGCGCACGCAGGCCCGGAAAGACAAGAAGGCAGAAAAGAAAGCTGATGAAGAAGAAATAACGGCGGAGCGGCCGCTCAATATCAGAACAAAAGATGTTCTGGGTTATCTCATTCAATATGCTCCGATCGAGGAGTGGCAGGCCGATATCATCGGTATTCTGCGGGAAGAGGCGTATTATTTCCTGCCTCAGCGAATGACCAAAATCATGAACGAAGGCTGGGCCTCATACTGGCACTCGAAAATCATGACCACGCGTGCTCTGGATGCCTCAGAGATCGTGGAGTTTGCTGATAAACACGCTGGAGTCATGGCGATGTCCCGTCAGAACATCAATCCGTATAAAGTTGGAATTGAGCTCATGCGTGACATCGAATACCGCTGGGATCGCGGGATGTTCGGGAAAGAATACAATGAGTGCAATTCCATGCCGGAAAAACTCCGCTGGGATACGAAGCTTGGTCTTGGTAAGCAGAAAATCTTTGAGGTCAGAAAGTCTCACAATGATATTTCATTTATCGATGAGTTCCTGACACCGGATTTCTGTGAGCGCCAGCAGCTCTTCACTTATAAATACAATCCACGCACCGGAAGATTTGAAATTGACTCCAAAGACTTCCAGGCGATCAAACAAAAACTTCTCTCTCAGCTCACAAATTTCGGTCAGCCCATTATTGAAGTGGAAGACGGAAACTACATGAACCGGAAAGAACTTCTTCTGAATCATATTCACTACGGCGTGGATCTGGATGTGAATTTCGCGAATGAGACGCTTCGTAATTTATTCGCCATTTGGAGAAGACCAGTAAACTTGAAAACCAAATATGAGGATAAGGAAGTTATCTTTCATTTTGATGGCAAAGAGTTTAAGCCGCAGCACTAGTGGACGATAAAAAATTCGACAAAAAATCGGCCGATGAATGGGTGACCACTATCGAGAGCGATGGTGGCAAAATCCGTGAGCAGGATATCTATCCGCATCTCAAAAAATGGATCTGGGATAACGATCTGACCAATGTGCTGGATCTTGGTTGCGGTCAGGGAATTTGCTCATCCAAGGTTCCGGAAGGTACACTTTATACCGGCATCGATGCTTCCCACTATCTTATTGAGCGCGCCAAAGAAATTTATCCTGATTCCCGTTTTCTCGAGGGGAATGCCTACAAAATTCCTCTCCCGGATAAATCCATTGATGGCGTTTTCTCGATAGCTCTCTGGCATTTAATAAGCGATCTGGATAAAGCGGCAAGGGAACTGTCACGAGTGATCCGTGACGGGGGACATTTCTTTATTATCACGGCCGATCCGAATCACGAGGTCTGGCAGAAGTCCCCGGATAAGCTTCATCTCTACAAGGAAAATGAGCTTTGCGAATCATGGCTCAAGTACAATCTCAAGGCGACATCGATCGGAGCCTTCAGATC
>JAYVHR010000048.1:0-6374 GCA_043771075.1 Bacteriovoracaceae bacterium | reverse complement strand
TCGATTCTTTTTCCAGTGGCCGGGTTTAACTGGATGAAATTTGCTTTTTTCTCCATGACAATCGCGAGGCTGTCCCATTTATCACGGGGAAGATTCATTCCGCCATGAGACTGCCTCATGGACCAGACTTCCTTTCCATTCCTCCAGGCCCAGGTGATTTCGTTGAAGACGGGCCCACCCTCTGTCGTCTGTGATTCCGCAGACTGAAAGAGAATGGGTGCAGTGAGGAAGGAGTTGAGGAGTATCCCCATGACAATGATCATGGGGATGAGGAGAAGCTTTTTCACAGGCAGTTGTAGATCTTGTTGAGACCGTTAACAGTGAGAGAAGCTTTTTTGGACGAGAGACCCGGAAGCTCATTGCAACCGCCCCGTCCGCATCCGCCTCTGCCCATCGTCACTCTTTTTGAAAGAGTAATTGGCGCAGGCTGACCGAACGAATCCGTGAGTTCATATTTTGTGACCTCATAAAGAGCTTCGTCTTCATAGGTAAAAGTCCCTTTAAAGATCTGGTTTGTGAGACCGGTCTGAAGAACAGCAACTGCGTGATCCGGCTTTGCCTGGAAGATTTTGAGCTTCTGCCCGTCAGCGTGCGTGCACTCGTAAGAAACGGCAAATGCCTGGGACATGGTAAATACTGAGAAAACAGCGATAAGTGATTTCATAAGGGCCTCCTTTGGCTGAAGGAAAAATAGTAAAAATCAATCAATAGATAAAATTAATTGATTTTATATAGTAATAAGTTATTTTAATGGAATGAAACTTTCTCACCTGGGCCTTACGGCCTTTCACGAATGCGCCCGAACTCTCAATATGACTGAAGCCTCCCGGCAACTGGGGCTCACTCAATCAGCTTTGTCCCAGCGCCTCGCTCAACTGGAAGATGAAGTATCATCGACGCTTTTTATCCGCGACAGTAAGGGCCTTATCCTCACTGAAAGTGGTGAGAGGCTCCTGCGGTTTACTGAGATGAATGCGGGACTTGAAGATGAGCTTCTGCGTGATCTCAAGGGTAAAAAAGGGGAACTCGCAGGCAATCTTCAGATCGCAGGTTTCTCGAGTATCATGCGTTCCATGATCATCCCTGCAATGGCGCCTTTACTCAGGAAGAATCCCGCAATTCATCTGTCCTTTCAGTCTTACGAAATGTCTGAGCTGCCTTCGGTTCTCAGTTCATCGCGGGCCGATTACGTGATCACCGACTATGAGATGAACAAGCGTGGCATCGGTCAGGAGATCCTGGGATACGAGGAATATGTGGTGATTGAAAGTGCAAAGTTCACTTCTCCTGATGATATTTATCTTGATCACGGGCCCCGGGACAATGCCACCGAATCTTTTTTCTCAGCGCAGGGGAGAATTCCCCCTTACCGGAGATCATTCATGGGTGACGTGTATGGAATCATTGAAGGAGTCGAGGAGGGGCTTGGACGGGCCGTAATGAGTAAGCATCTGGTGGAAGGAAACCGCAAAGTAAAAATCATCCGCGGATTCAAAACCTACAAGAGACCCATCACACTTCATTACTATGAGCGCCCGTTTGAAACGGAACTCGCGCGTAGAGTTCGTGAAGAACTGAAAAAATCTATTTGAGGTTCTGAGTTTTCTGGCGGGATTCTTCTGCCATCTTTTGACGGTAAGTCAGAAGTTTCTTATCGAGAGCTTCATCATTGGTGGCAAGAATCCTGAGAGCAAGAAGACCTGCGTTCGTTGAATTATCAATCGCTACTGTTGCAACCGGAATTCCTTTCGGCATCTGAACAATTGAAAGAAGACTATCCATTCCGTTCATCGCGGTGACATTGACCGGCACTCCGATAACAGGAAGAGTCGTATAGGAAGCGAGCATTCCGGGAAGATGAGCAGCTCCGCCGGCACCAGCGATAATGACTTTCACGCCATTGGCTTTTGCCCAGATGGTGAATTTCTCTAAATCTTCTGGTGTGCGATGAGCAGAAACAACTTCAGCGTGAACTTCAACACCAAATTCAGTCATGATATCTTTGGCGGCCTTCATGACTTTCCAGTCAGAATCACTACCCATAACAACAGCAACTTTCATAAACGGTACTCCCGGAGAATTTTCTCTCCCAGACTTTTTAAATCATGCGTTCCGGCTTCGTCCACGAGATTCACGTGTCCCATCTTTCGTCCGGGTGCGCATTTCTCTTTTCCGTATAGCTTGGAAGTTACCTTCACAGAAAGAGGAAGTTCCGGAAGCGTGAGAGGAACATCCGTACCATTCGTTTGACCAAGGATATTGACCATCAGAGAAGGCAGAGTTTGTACGGGAGGCAAGGGGGAACTCCCCAATGCACATGCCAGAAGATCAAACTGAGAACACGAAGCCGCATCAATTGTCAGGTGTTGCGAATTATGGGGTCGGGGAGCACCTTCGTTGATGGTGACATTGTCATTTTCATCAACAAAAAACTCGAAGTTAAAAATACCGGTGAGTGGGAAAGCAGCAAGTTTTTTCAAAGCATTTTCAACTTCCGTTTTTACTTTATCACTCACTTTTGCGGGATATTGCACCAGGTGACAGATGCCGTCCTGCTGGAGAGTTTCAACGAGAGGAAGGAAACTGATCTCACCATTTTTCGTGCGGACAAATCCTTGCGCCACTTCGGTTTTCAGGCGGACTTTTTCCTCGATTAACAGCGGAAGGCCGAAATCTGCTGCCACGATTTTTAATTCCTCAGCACTGTTCACAACTCTCACCCCTTTGCCGTCATAGCCACCGGAGCTGGCCTTCGCGATGAATGGAAAGGGAAACTTTTCTGCGAAATTATGTAACTGGGCCTCATCAGAAATGGTCATCCAGCGTGGGGAAAGAAGACCAAGTTCCTGATAGAGATTTCGCTGCGAAATCTTATCTGCGAAGTGTTTGTAACTCGAAATTGCAGGAAACAGATGATCCGATTTTTTTCCCAGAATGTGGATGAGCTCATCACATTTCAGGAACTCATTTTCCAGAGTAAAGACGTCGCAATCGCTGGCAAATATTGCGGAATCTTTCGTAACTGATTCCGGAAAATTTCTTTCCATGGGCGAATTTTCAGACTGGAGAAGGGCCAGAAAGGGGAAACCTTTCCGGGTCAGCGATTCCGCCAGCATAAGGGCCAGCTGACCATCGCCGAAAATACCGATCTTGGGTAGTTTTTTGTATTGAGTCAAAATGCGGCCTCTAGAGCGTAGTGCATTAGTTTGGCTTATAGCATGTATTAGTAAAACTAATTTATCTTATTGGCAACTTCTAATCTTTTTCCTACTCTCAAAGAAAGATCAGGAGACATATATGTGCGGAATAGTCGGTATCACCGGATCGCAGGATGCGAGCCTTAAGGTGCACCAGGGGCTTCTCATTCTTCAACACCGGGGACAGGACTCTGCCGGGATCATTTCCCATGATCATAATTCCTCAAAGTTTCACACCCACAAAGATCTGGGGCAAGTGTCACAAGTGTTCAGCGGAAACCAGCTTCAGAAACTTACCGGCGACACATCACTCGGTCATACCCGTTACTCTACCATTGGCGACATCAAGGATTGTGATCTTCAGCCGATGATGGTGAGTTATCCTTACGCCATCGCCATGGCCCACAATGGGAATCTTTCAAACTGCGCTGAACTGAAAAAAGAACTCACTCAGTCCCAGCATTTCTTCACCAGCGATAACGATCTGGAGGTTCTTCTTCATCTCCTCACACTGAATCTTATGAAGGCACAGGGAGATACATTTTTCGATAAACTTTGTGTCGCCACGAAAACGGTCATTGAAAAAGCTGAAGGCGGATTTTCCGTTCTTGGGACTATCGGTGGCGAAGGTTTCATGGCCTTCCGTGATCGGTTCGGAATTCGTCCGCTCGTTTACGGTGTGAAAAGAAATCCTGATCAGACAATGTCGTATTGTTTTGCCTCTGAGACCTCCGTTCTTAATTTCCTTGATTATCAGGTGATCGGAGAAGTGGGAGCGGGAGAACTTATTCTCATTACTCCGGATGGGAAACTTTTAAAGCGCGATCTTCTAAAATCAGGAACTCTTCCCTGCATGTTTGAATGGATTTATTTTGCCGGCGCTGAAAGTAAGATCGCCGACCGCAGTGTTTATGAAACGCGGCTTCAGCTGGGACGTCAGCTTGGGCAGAAAGTCCTCAATGAAAAGTTTGAAAACTCAATTGATATCGTTGTTCCTGTTCCGGATACTGCGCGCGCTAGTGCGATTGCTCTTTCTGAAGAACTCAATCTTCCTTACCGTGAAGTTCTCCTAAAAAATCGTTATGTGCAGAGAAGTTTCATCCAGAATGGCCAGGACCGCCGCAAGCTGACTGTGAACCTGAAGTTCAGTGTCATCCGTGAGCAAGTCGAAGGAAAGAATATCCTTCTCGTAGATGACTCCATTGTGAGAGGGACAACTTCAAGAAAGATCGTGAATCTTCTTCGTGAGCATGGTGCTAAGAACGTTTATCTCGCCAGTACGTGTCCTCCCATCATATCGCCATGCTTTTACGGAATCGATTTTCCGACGCCGGACGAACTTGTCGCCTTCGGCAAAACCCGTGAAGAAATCGAGCAGCATCTCAATGTGGAAAAAGTTTTTTATAATGATATCTCTGATGTGCATGAGTCACTCGGAAAAAAAGATTTCTGCCGCTCATGCCTGAACACTGAATATCCATATCCTGTCCGTGGAGGCTGTAGCCGTGGGTAGTGCCAAACTTGTTCATAAGGGATCGACCAAGGATGTTTTCCAGCTCGGGGAAAATTATCTCTTTCAATTCTCAGACCGTTATTCGGTTTTTGACTGGGGCGAGATGCCGGACCATCTGGAAGGCAAGGGGATTGCCCTTGCAGACTTCACGAAGAGAATTTATTCCATCCTCGGTGAGCGCGGAATCACTCATCACCTCCTGTCAGTTCCCTGTTCAGCAAATGAAATTGTCGTGAAGCCTTTTCGGGTCATTCGGGACCAGAAGATCATGCCGCGGGAAGAAAATATCTTTGTCCCCCTGGAAGTAATTTTCCGTATGGGTGTCGCCAAAGGCTCTTCGCTCCTCAAGCGTTTTCCGGGCCAGTTTCTGGAAAACCAGATGTTTGATAAGCCGATGATTGAGTTCACGACAAAACTTGAAAGATTTGACCGTCCGCTTACTCATGAGGAAGCCAAATTAATCGCGAATCTCAATGATGTAGAGTGGAAAAATTTAATTGATACGACCGAAAAAATTGCTCTTGTTCTGAGAGATACATTCGCCTCCGGTGAAATCACACTCTGGGACGGTAAAGTTGAGTTTGCACTCGGAACCGGCCTTAACCGTGAAATCGTTCTTGTCGATTCCATCGGCCCGGATGAACTTCGCCTGACCAAGGATGGAGTTCAACTCTCGAAAGAAATTATCCGTCAGTACTATAAGGGAACCGAATGGCATTCCCGTCTCGATGAAACTAAGAAAAAACATGGTGAGCAGTTCAAGGAATTTATATCTCCTCCGGAAAAACTGAGCCGCGAATTCAAGACGGCAGTCGAAGAAATGTACCTTCTTCTTCCTGAGCTCATGACTAATTCCACAACCGCCCAGCTGAAACTTCAGAAACTCATCCCCAAGCTTAAAGGCAGAGAAGCATGAATCTTTTAATCCTTGGATCCGGTGGCCGTGAACACGCTCTTCTCTGGAGACTCGGTCAGGATCAAAGCACCACAAATGTTTATGTGTGGCCTGGTAACGCCGGCATGGAATGCATGACAGGTGCGGCCCGGGATAAACTGATATTTTTAACCCAACCATTTAATCGCCTTAACTTTCGCGACATCGTTCGCTCTGAAAAAATTGATTTCGTCATACCTGGTGCTGAAAAATTCCTCTATGAAGGAGTTTCTGACTGGGCCCTGGAATTGGGTGTGGCCTGCTTAGGTCCCACAAAGAAAGCGGCACAACTTGAAGAATCAAAACTATTTTCCAAGACAGTCATGACAGCAGCAGGGATTCCCACTGCACGTTACCGCGATCTCACCCGATGCTTCCGTGAAGATATCGAAATGGCCTTTGAAGTCCTGAAAGGCTTTCAAAAACCAGTGATCAAAATTTCCGGACCGTCTCTAGGAAAAGGTGTCTTCGTTTGCAGTTCTCCTGCGGAAGCTGCTGATGCTCTTATGCAGATCAAGCTGAACCCGATGGCGGGAATCGAAGAAGGTATTTTTGTTGAAGAGGGACTTGCTGGAAAAGAGATTTCTCTTTTTTATGCCTGTCATAATGAGGAGTTTCTTTTTCTTGGCGCGGCCCAGGATCATAAGCGCCTTCTTGATCAGGACAAAGGTCCCAACACCGGTGGTATGGGAGCGATATCTCCCGTCAGCTGGGCCACTCCCAAATTTAT
>JAYVHR010000047.1:0-2309 GCA_043771075.1 Bacteriovoracaceae bacterium | reverse complement strand
TTTGATAAAGAAAATTTTACATAGTGGCATGAATCTCGGGCTGCCGGTGGTAGTTTGCGAAAGAACTCCCAACTCTAAATGCGGAATTAATGCTGAAGTTCCGGTAGGTCTTTGTCTTTTAATTTCTTCAGGACTTCGTGTCCTTTCTCTTTCACCGTTTCCTGAACTTCCTTTTTCTCCTCATGATTAAGGACATCGAAGCCCGGAAGTTTCTTTGCTTCTTCAGATTGAGACAGGCGGACAGCTTCAATTAAAGCATCGGGAAATCCCTTCTTCCCGTGTTTGTGGAGAAGTCCCTTGGAGCGGAAGAAATTCGCCCACTGGAATTCGGCAAAGTTCCTATCTCTGTTCTCAAATGCCCCGGTACGGATCGTCAGCTAGTCCCCTGATGTAGAATTCCTCATAGCTGAGATCAGGGTCTTCATTAAAATCCTTGATGATCTCCACCCGCACTTTCTTTATTCCCAGTTGATAGCAAACGGTCAGGAAATGGTGTTTATCAACGACGTACAGATCCTTATCAAGACCCCGCACGACCGGCACCACATTGGACTTGAGATATTTTTTCAATTTCTTTGGGGAGTAGCGGGAGACTTCTTTGATTTTTTCATCGACTTCAAGCATCCCAACAGCAAACTGTGTCGGACGCAGATTGAGCACTTTTACCTTCATGAACTTTTCCTGTGTGAAGCACTGAACCATGGACGGAATAATGCAAACTTCAAACCACCCTAAATGTGTGGAATTCTCTAATACTTTCCCGCTTCTCCCTCAAATCTTTACCTGAAATAGAGGTGCTGCACCTATGCAAATTTCCTATAGTCCTTCTCCCGGGGGGGACGCGTGGGAAAAATATTCTTCGAAGGTTTTGCATTGCAGGCGAGTTTAATTTTCGCATTGGGTGCCCAGAATCTTTTTGTGCTTGAAGCGGGCATGAAGAGAAGACATCATCTGACGGTGTCTCTGGTATGTTTTCTCTGTGACCTGACACTCATTCTTCTTGGTGTGGCGGGAGCAGCTACTCTTTTTAATCTTCTTCCCTCGCTTAAATTTATTATTGGCCTGGCGGGAGTTGGTTTTCTTTTTACCTACGGTCTGCGGAAACTCACAGAAGAAACGAAATTGGTTCCGGAAGGGGATCTTCTTTCTCTCTCACTTAAACGAAGTGCCATGCTCGCGATTACGTTTTCCATTCTCAATCCGCATGCCTATCTCGACGCCTTTGTCCTGATTGGTGGGTATTCATCCAAATACGCTGATCTCGATCAACGAATCATGCTGGGTCTCGGAGCTGGAATTTATTCCGGACTTTGGTTTCTGGTCCTTTCATCTTTCTCCGGCCTCATGAAACCCCTCTTCAATAATCAGAAGAGAATGAAAATGATCAGTGTCTGCACAGGTTTCGTTCTGGTTTATCTCGCCGGGAAACTTGCCGTAGATCTGGTGAAATGGATGCCGGCGAGCATAGATCTTTCGAAGTATGCCGCGGCACCCGTTCAAGGATCAGGAGTTCTTCTTTATTCCTCGATCCTTTTTTAAAAGTCAGTTCTTTTTCTTATAGAGTCTCGTCATCATTCCCCTGCAATCTTCACTTAACGTCGGATAGGCGTCGTGAAGACACTCCCGGAATTGCTTGTGATCATCTCCCGGATCACCACAGCCTGACTTTGAGAGCTCTTCAAAGCATCCGCGGTTTTTTGCCACTTCCGCTTCCGTCGGGATTTCCATCTTGCCGTCGAATTCGATATTCGCGTGAGCGTGAACAATACAAAACATAAAGACAGCGATAAAAATTGATTTCATTGTTTCTCCTTAAATAAAGCTCTTGCCGACAGTGCGGATAATTGTCCCGATCCCATACGGGACTGAGTAGGGCCGTCTGGTCGTTGCTGCGACATCATGGCCGTACCCCAGTTTGTGAAGCCACTCATGGAAGAGGTTGGCCGCCACTGAATTAATCGCATAGATATCAAAGAACTTGGTGTTCACATTGATATAGCTGATGGATGAACTCGTGTAGCCGACAGTGGAACTTGCTTCGTAGTAAAGCTTCACGCCCACATCCATCGTATTGTTCTTTGTCGGCGTGAGTTTCTCGGCCGCATCCAGACATGACTGATAGATCTGAGCATTTGTCAGACTGTTGTTCTGAACAAAAGTCTTCGCCCCCCCGTAGGCGTGATTGAGGACTGCAGTTCGAAACGCCTCCGTTGCCACGACTTTTTTTACCAGAGCAACGGCCCGGTTGTACTTGTCTTCATCCGTCGAATCGAATCCGCTGAGATACGAGACATTCGTTTTAAAGCTCA
>JAYVHR010000046.1:0-3524 GCA_043771075.1 Bacteriovoracaceae bacterium | reverse complement strand
GCTATTGATTGAAAGCACGCCTGATTAATGTCCGGATGAGAGGAATACACTTCCTGCACCATCGTTCCCACAAGACATGTGTACTCAGGCAGGTCTCCTCGCATGATCTCTTTTCTAAATCTGACGTATCCAAGAAATCTGTCGAGTGGATCTTTGTGTTGATGATAAGGAGCTGACCGGAAAAATCCTGATGTCATTTCTGACCAGTGATTTGCCGCTGAGATGGCGAGATCTTCTTTTGAGCTGAAGTTGTGAAAGAATGTCCCTTTGCTGACACCCGCCTTCTCGCAAAGATCATCCACTGTGGTGGATGTATAACCATTCGTCCGGATAAGTCCGGTGGCCGCTTCAAGAAGAAGGTCGCGGGATGATTTTTTTAAAGAATCTGTTTTTGGTCGGGCCATGAAACTTAATATACCAACTAGTCGGTCTATTGTCAAATAGGGTCTAAGTTCTCGTTTCGACGGAGAGGGAGTATGATCCTCGCATGAATTGCAAACCCAATTTTTTCTGCCCTCTTCCCTGGGTCCATCTTTCATTGGAACCAAAGGGAACAGTTTTTACCTGCTGTAATGCATATGAATTTGAACCTCTTGGTAACGTGAGAGATGAAACTCTTGTTGAGATTTTTCAAGGTCCGGCCATGAACAAAATCCGCGAGCAGTTTTTAAATGGCGAAGTACCCAGTCAGTGCCTCCTTTGTGTTAATGCAGAAAAATTGGGCCAGATAAGTCTTCGCGAAATTTCTCTGGCAAAATTTTCAGATGCCTTTCCTGCTAAAAGTTCAGTCATTAAATTTCTCGGCCTCAGACTCAGTAACCTCTGTAATTATGCCTGCCGAACATGTAGTCCGGACCTGAGTACGGCCTGGTATAAGGATTCTCTCCTGGCAGACAAACGTTTTTCCAAAGGCACCGTCAAAGCCTTCAATAGTACGGAAGATTTCCTGGAGCAACTGAGGGCTTCAGTAGATGATCTGGAAGTCATCTATATCGCAGGCGGGGAACCACTCATCACTCCTGAGTTTCAGGCCATGCTGGAATTTCTTCTGACTAAAGAGCGGGCCGATATTGAGCTCATCATTAATACCAATTTTTCCAGACCCAACGATAAAATCCTTCAATTACTCACTCATTTTAAGTCAGTTAACCTCTCTCTGAGTCTCGATGGCATGTTTGAGCAAGGTGAATACTTAAGACATGGAATGAACTGGTTAGAGACAGAAATGAGAATTAAAAACTTCCTGAAGAACTATCCTTCCATGAAATTGAAACTCTTCCCTACTGTCTCTATTTACAATGTTTTTCATGTCAGTGATTTTCTGGGTTATGTCCTGGAAAAGAAATATTTCAGGCCATCTGACATTGCGATCAATCCGGTAACTTCACCGGCCAATTTTAATTTCCAAATTCTTCCCGAGACATTGAAGAAACAGGCAATTAACAAACTGACGCTTTTTCAGATGTACCTCATGACAACATATACAGAGCCGGCTGATCAGGGTCTCGCCGCTCAAATCAAGGGTCTCATCAATGCTCTGGGAGAAAAATTCTCCCACGATGAGATGAGTGAGTTTTTACGGGAAGTCCGAAACTTTGACAGGATCAGAGGCCAGGATGTCTTCACTGTATTTCCTGAGCTCAAGGAACTGGATCTCCCAGGCAATGTCACTCAGACGGATTGAAAACTTTTACCAAGTAATATCCACAATCGATCACTTGGCCCGTCCTGCCTGATGAGATCAATTTCCTTATCGAAAAGTTTGCCCTGACAGGAGTTCAGATCAAAACGAATTGAGCCTTCTTCAAAAATCCTTTGCTGTGGATTGAGAGACATTGACACGAAAGTCAGTCCCCGCACTTTCTCCTTATCAACTATACTCCAGCGATATATCTCAGAAGGTCCGGCCGTGTCAGGAAGATCGAGACGCTTTGTCTCAATGAGATGAAGCGTGCCATGTGAAAAGTGATAGAGAACTTCGAATTTCATGAAACTTTAGTATCACGACTTCCTGGCGACAACCACCAGAAGAACACAATAGCGAAGCAAAGAGGTATGGTACTCAGCGAGCGATACTTTCTACCTGTGAATTTTGTAATATAATTAACCATGGTCTTCAAACTACTTATCATGCTCGCAGTTGTCTGCGTGTACTTTCCTTACGTGCAATACGATACGATGCTGAATCGCGACGATAATCTCCTGGTTCCACCGATGGCCAAAGTTGATAGTCTGACCGGTTATGTGAAAGCAGTTGCTGATAATTCAATTCTTGATATTCAGCCGCTCCGTGATCTCAGTTTTTTTATCAATTTAAAAATTCAGGAGTGGACACGCTTCTCCGGATTCCATCTTTTCAATCTCATCTTTTTTCTCGTTGCTATTTTCCTCGTGGGAAGATTGCTCGAGACTTTGAACTTTCGTAAGACCACAGTTCTTTCAGGAATGGCCATTTACGCTTTCCATCCGCTGATGGTATCGGCTGTCGGTTGGGTTTCTGCCAGGAAACATTCACTCGCTGTCGTTTTTGTTCTACTCGCAATTATTGATTTTTTTAAAAATAAAAACATCACAAGGAAAAGTACAGCCTGGTATTTCTTTTCATCGCTTTCCCATCAGATATTTTGCCTTCTTCCCTTCTGGATTGTTTTCTATGCCTGGAAGAAGAAGTGGAAGCTTGATCGCAGGATGATGGCCCTGATGGTGATTCTCTCCTGGTCTGTTGTGATTCTGGCGACTATCAAAACGTTCCTCGTTAATCAGGCAAACTCTCAGTATCTCCAGCCGGATTATTTCGCTAACGTTTCCCGGTATGTCCTGTCGGTCGGAAGGACATTCACTCTCGTGACACTTCCCGTTTCCATTTCAGCCTTTTACTGGCAGGGAAGTTTCTGGAACATTGTTGGTCTTCCTCTCCTAACCGGTTTTCTCTATCTGGCCTACCGAAACCCGCGTCGTGAGGAATTGCTATCCTGGATATTCCTCGCCGTCCTGGCCCATCTTCCGACATACATAACATTTATCAACGACACTTATCTTTATCTCCCTCTTATCTGCGTGATCGTCTGCCTTGCAAATTTCCTGGAGAATTCAAAGCTCTCAATCAGGAATCAGAAAATCCTGACAACTGTGATTGTTGTCCTCCTCGCTGTCAAAACCGTAAATGTCTCTGATATGTGGAGAAGCACACAGAATATGTGGGCAGAATCCTATAAAAATGAACCTTCTCCCTACAATGCTATCGGCCTCAGCGGATTTCTTCAGGATCCCCGGGAAGGTCTTGAGCTTCTGAAATGGGGAGCAAAAAACTATAACTTTGAAGATCCAAAACTCATGTCGTTTTTCTTCACCTCAGTGATCTCGGCCCCTATCAGCCGGACAGAGAAAGTGCGGATCTTTGAGGATTCCATGAAAGATGATCCGATTTATAAAAGGACCTTTGCCTTCTTCCTTCTGGAAGGAGACGATAAAGACATCGAAAAAGGGAAACGCATCCTTAAGGAAATAGAATGACTAAACTACCG
>JAYVHR010000045.1:0-2470 GCA_043771075.1 Bacteriovoracaceae bacterium | reverse complement strand
CTTTACGGAGTTGCTTATCCGAAGATCGATCCTCTTCTGGGACTTCTCCCGGGACTTAAGGCGTTTATCGCCGCAGTTCTGGGTGGTATCGGAAATATTACTGGTGCCGTGATCGGTGCAGTTCTTCTCGGACTGTCTGAGACATATGTCGCTGGTTATATCAGTTCCACTTATCGTGATGCTCTTGCGTTTGTGATTCTGATTCTTGTTCTTCTCCTGAGACCAGGGGGGCTTCTTGGCTCTAAGAAGATTGAGAAGGTTTAGTATGAAGATGAACAAGACACTTCTGATCATTCTTGCTTTTTTTGTTGCAGCACTTGCGCTGAATTTTGTGATGGGCGGATTTGCTTTTGATATGAGTCTCCTCATGTACGCAAAACCGACGCGATGGCAGGCACTCATCTCTCCTTATTACTACGCAGTTCTGGTTATTCTCGGAATTAATATTGTTCTTTCCGTATCTCTCGCCCTGTTGAACGGATTTACCGGTCTCTTCACGATGGGACATGCGGGCTTCATGGCGATTGGTGCTTATACATCAGCGTCGATTGTGATGTTCCTTCTTCCGACAGCACCATTTTTTGTTCAGATGCTTGTGGGCTCACTCGCAGCGGGCACTATTGCTGCTCTCATTGGATTTTTGATCGGAGTATCTTCATTACGTCTGAACGGTGACTATCTCGGGATGGTGACTCTCGGATTCTCAGAAATTATCCGTATTGTTCTTTTGAATATCGATGCCGTCGGTGGAGCGCGTGGGATGACTGACATTCCTCAGTACACAAACCTTGGATCGGTCATGCTTCTTGCTGTTATCGTTGTTATCGTGATCAAGCGTATTCGTGACGGCCGTCTTGGGCGCGCGATGCTTGCCATCAAGGAAAACGAAATGGCCGCGAACATGATGGGGATTAATCCTCTTTCGATCAAAGTAAAAGCGTTCGTGATCTCAAGCTTTATCGCTGGTGTCGCTGGCTCATTTTTTGCTCACTCGGAAGGTTATCTTTCCACTCAGACCTTCACTTTCGTTAAGAGCTTCGAAGTGATTGCCATGAACGTGATCGGTGGACTCGGAAGTCTTTCCGGTGCGATTCTCGGAGCAGGAATTCTCACTGTTCTTCCAGAAGCACTTCGTAAAGTTCAGGACATCACCGGAATTGATCTCCGGATGATTATTTATGCGTTAACGATGATTCTTATCATGATCCTTCGTCCGCAAGGACTTATGGGGAACAGGGAGTGGAAGTGGCTTTCCTCGAAATAGATAATATGAGTCTCGAGTTCGGGGGTGTGAAAGCATGCCAGAACGTCACCATGAAACTCGAGCCAGGAATTTTATACGGACTCATCGGTCCCAATGGTGCCGGAAAATCTACGATCTTTAACGTTCTCACCGGAATCTATCCTCCCACTCATGGGGATGTGAAACTTTCGGGAGAGAGTCTCGTTGGTAAAAAGCCTTTTGAAATTGCCCAGAAGGGAATTGGAAGAACATTTCAGAACATCCGACTATTCAAGGAACTCACTGTTCTTGAAAACGTGATGTCTGCTTTCTATTCTTCGTCACATACCTCAATCGTGGATATGGTTTTTGAAACCAAAAAATTCCACGCTGAAGAAGAAGAAGTACGGATAAAGTCCATGGAGCTTCTGAAAGTCATGGGCATTGAGGATCTGGCATTGGTTCCTGCCGGTGGTCTTCCATATGGAAAACAAAGAAAACTCGAAATTGCCCGCGCTCTTGGTCTCAACCCGAAGCTTCTTCTTCTGGATGAGCCGGCGGCAGGTCTAAACCCGACTGAGACACGTGAACTCACTGATCTCATCCGGAAAATCCAGAAAGAAAGAAACATTACAGTTCTCTTGATCGAGCACGACATGGGGCTTGTGATGAAGATCTGTGAAAAAATTTATGTTCTCGTTCAGGGACAACTCGTGTGCGAAGGCACTGCGGATATTGTTCAGAATGATAAACGCGTGATTGAAGCTTATCTCGGAGTAGATGAATAATGGAAAAACTCGTTGTTGAAGGACTCCAGGTCAATTACGGAAACGTCCAGGCACTGAAGGGAGTTTCCTTCAAAGTTCCGCAGGGACAGATTGTTTCTTTGATCGGTGCTAACGGTGCCGGTAAAACGACAATTCTTAAAGCTATCTCAGGTGCCTGTTCTGCCAAGGGTACAGTAGTCTTTAATGGTGAACCAACAACCGGTCTTGAGTCCTTCAAGCTCGTCGGAAAGGGTCTCATTCACGCTCCGGAAGGCCGCGGAATTTTTCCTAACCTCACAGTCATGGAAAATCTCCAGCTGGGAATTGTCGGACGTCATTCAGCAAAAATTCATTTCACTAAGAATCTAGAGGAAGGTTTTACCCTTTTTCCGAGGCTTAAAGAACGGATTGGTCAGATGGCCGGAACCCTTTCGGGTGGTGAGCAGCAGATGCTAGCGATCGCCCGGGCGCTGATCGGAGA
>JAYVHR010000044.1:0-8392 GCA_043771075.1 Bacteriovoracaceae bacterium | reverse complement strand
ACCGCGATTTTCTATTTTCAGGCGCGAGTATTCTTTCGAATCATGGAAAAAGAGTTCCAGATTTTCGCCGGTAAACATCCAGCGGTTTTCCTGCCAGTTGAATTCCGGTTTCTGGTCGCCCTTGAAGAACCACGTGCCTTCTCCGCTGATGAACATATCCTTAAAAGCTTTTTTAATCTGGAATGCCCAGACATTCGGCTTACCGGGAACGTCATTCCACGCGCCAACATAGGGCCCAGGTCCCATCAGCTTAACCATCCAGCGGGAGATGATTTTCTTGCAATCACTTTCGCGGGAAAGAATCCAGATATCACTCTCGCATTCGAGAGGCGGAAGAATCTTGACGAGCTTTGAGTCAGGAGCACCTTCGAGAGCAGTCACTTGCTCAAGAGTTTTATGGTTCATGGCCCCAAGCTTCTTTGCCTGTCCGCGCATGGCCTTCATCCAAAAATCCATCTTGAATCTCAAGGCTTTCACGTTGACCGTTGGCTCGAGAATTTCAATACTGCCGATTTTCTGGATAGCTCTTTCGAATTGCTTATTTTCCGTAGCATTAACTACGACGATTTTGATTACAGTTCCCTTGAGACTCTTTCTTGCGGACTTAACAAATGTCGCCAGCTGAATGAGGTCATCTTTCGACGAAATGTTTGCAATGACGAGGCAATTTTCTTCGGTTGAACAGAATTTTAAAATTTCAGAAGACGTAGAAAAACGATGAGCAGTGAGTGCAGGATTAGCACCCAGGGAATCAGAAAGGATTTTCCAATTATAAGAAAACAGAAATTGAATAATCGAAATTTTCGTTTCCATCACGCCTTTTAAGCAAAAGAGTACCCGGATACTTTTCGGGTTATTGAAGCAATTCTTAATAAAAATATTTGCTTAATGGGGAATTAAAGTTAATTAAGCGGTGGCATAGATAATGGGTTGAGATAACATGAGTTTAGCCATGAAAACCGAAGAAAATGAATTCCCACCAGAAGAGCAGGAAGAGGCCCTCAATCAGGACCTCCTCCAGGACCTATCGGAACAGGGAAAGACTGACGAACTCGTGGAAATGTTTGAAGAACTTCCGACTATGGACGTGGCGGAATTCCTTGCTGAAAAGCCCCTCAGTGAGATCCTGGCCCATCTCAGAAAGCTTGACCTGGAAGATCAGGGAAGGATCTTTTCCGATCTCCCCCACGATCTTCAGCTGGAGATTTTCCGGAACATGGAAAAGCGGGAATGCTCAGTTCTCATGGGCCATATGTTCTCCGACGTCCGTGCCGATCTTTATCAGGAACTGACTAAAGATGAGCAGATTGAGCTCATTCCCTATCTCGACAAAAAAGTAAGAGAAGACGTCATCATCCTCTCTGCTTACCCTCCGGAATGTGCCGGCGGTATTATGACAACGGACTTCGCGACTATCTTTGCCGATATGTCAGCGGCCGAGGCCATGGCCAAAATCCGAAAAGATGCTCCTTCAAAAGACATGATTTTTTATATCTATGTCGTCGATCATTCTATGGTCATGAAAGGATTCGTGACGTTGAAAGATCTCGTGATGAGTGACCCGGGCCAGAAAGTGAGCGAGATGCTCACGGAATTTTTCGTCTACGCCGAAGTGAATGAAGACCGCGAATCCGTCGCACAGAAAATTGAAAAGTATGATCTCGCCGCACTTCCTGTTATCAATTCACTGAATCAGCTCGTGGGAGTCGTTTCGCACGAATCCGCCATCGACATTATTCAGAAGGAAAATACCCAGGATCTCGAGATGTTAGTGGGGATCATGCCCTCGGAATATGATGAGGGGTACATGAACACCTCATCGTTCGGACATTTCAAGAAGAGAGTGGTCTGGCTTGTGTCTCTAGCCGCCATCGGGATTATTTCCGGGATGATCATCAACGAATACCAGGGTGTTCTCGAGCATTTTATTATTCTCGCGATGTACATGCCGATGATGGCCGCTACCGGCGGTAACACTGGTTCTCAAGCCGCCACCGTGGTCATTCGTGCGCTCTCTTTGGGTGAAATCGAAGACAAGGATTGGCATAAGATCATCGTGAAAGAGATGAAAATCTCTTTCATGCTTTCCGTTTGTGTCGCTATCCTCACCTATATGAAGATCGCTTTCCTTTCATTTTCTTCCCTTCTTCCGAAGGGCTTCACCATGAGTTACATTGGTGTCACCATTGGTATTGCGATTGCGATCCAGGTGATTACCTCTGCAATCATCGGAGCGGGTCTCCCGCTGATAGTCAGACGTCTCGGAGGCGACCCCGCAGTCGTGGCAAGTCCCGCCATCACTACTATCGTGGACATAACGGGTCTCCTTATCTATTTCACTGTCGCCACCTACACGTTAGGTATTTCCTAAGGCGATCCTCCGGGATAAGATCACTCCAATCATCAGGAGTCTCAAATGCAAGTCGTCATACTTTGTGGCGGATCTGGCACACGTCTTTGGCCCGTGTCCCGCACACTTTATCCGAAGCAATTCGTAAAACTATTTGGAGATCAATCTCTTTACCAGAAAACTATTCTGAGAAATGCAGATCTTGCTGACTCCTTCTCAGTTGTTATTAATCAGGACCAGTATTTTATGGGTCTTGATCAGGCCGATGAAACCGGTGTGAAGGCAAAAAGAAAATTTATCCTTGAACCCACCGGCAGAAATACGGCACCTGCCATTGCTATGGCCTGCCTTTCCGTCAGTCCTGAAGAAATTCTCCTGATCGTTCCTTCTGATCACCTGATAGAGAAACAAACCGACTACGAAGCTGCTGTGAAGAAAGCTCAGGATCTCGCCAGAAACGGGAAGCTCGTCACATTCGGGATCAAACCCGGATATGCGGAAACAGGTTACGGTTACATTGAAGCAAACGGTCTTGAAGTCAAATCTTTCAAGGAAAAGCCGGACACTAAGACAGCTGAAGGATATGTGAAGGCCGGGAATTATTTCTGGAACAGCGGTATGTTCTGCATGAAGGCCGGTGTTTTTCTCGAGGAGTTGAAGATTCATGCTCCGGACATTTATGATCAATCACTTCGTGCATTCACCAACGCCCGCACCGACGATTCATTGAGAATCAACCTCGAAGACATGAAAGCGATCCGTTCGGAAAGTATCGATTATGCCGTCATGGAAAAATCAAAAAAAGTAAATGTCATACCTGCTGATATCGGCTGGAGCGACCTCGGCTCTTTCGATTCGCTTTACGAAACACTTCCTAAAGACAAAGACGGGAACACAACTGCACAGAATGTTATTCATATCTCATCTAAGAATAATCTCGTGATTGGCGGCAAGCGCCTGATCTCAACCATTGATGTGAATGATCTCATCATAGTTGATACAGCAGATGCTCTCGTGGTTGCGCAGAAAGGATCTACGCAGAAAGTAAAAGAGCTCGTGGGTCTCGTGAATAAACACAATCCGGAAATGACAGAAGTTCATTTGACTGCGCATCGTCCCTGGGGAACCTACACAATCCTCGAGGAGAATGCGGGCTACAAAGTGAAGCAGATCACTGTTCGTCCCGGGGCAAAACTCTCCTATCAATACCATCACCATCGCTCTGAGCATTGGATCGTAGTGAGAGGAATTGCGACGATTACGATTGATGATAAAACTTTTGATCTCAAGGCCAACGAATCGACTTATATTCCGAAAGAGGCGAAGCATCGCCTCGCCAATTTGCAGAAAGTAGAGCTCGTGATCATTGAAGCGCAGGTAGGAAATTACCTCGGCGAGGATGACATTGTGCGACTGCAGGATGACTATAAACGTAACTGATTGAAAGCCCGAAAAAGTGTTGCCTCTCTGACATCTTTACGGCTCGTGAGGTTTCTCCTACATTGAAAACAACACCACACACTCTCAGAGGAACACATGTTCAGATCAATTTTGATCCTTATCGCTTTTTGCTTCGTTTTAACGACTCTTACAAATATTTAATTGAGGTACGGTGAGATGGAATTCACACCTATACTCAACTCTCTCAGTTCATTCTTCCCTCCCTCTCAAGTAGTTTTCAAGTACCCAGTTCCCATGAATATTATGATTCTCTCTCCGCATCCCGATGACGAATGCATCGTAGGATCGCTCGCAATCAGGCTTCAAAAAGAAAATAATGCTCATATCATAAACGTAGCAGTAACTCTCGGATCGAATAAAGAGCGACAGAAAGAGCGTCTCTCTGAACTTGAAAACGCCTGCGATTTCCTGGAAATGGAATTGATCGTTCTCGCTGATGACTGGACGAAAAAAAGAAAAGAGCTGAAGAGTCTCATCCAAAAATATCAACCGCACATTATTCTCGCTCCCCATATCAAAGATCATCATCCGATTCATATCAAGACGGGACAACTCCTGAAAAAATGTGTCGATTCAAAAACAAATTGTATCGTGGCCTGGACAGAGTTCTGGGGCCAGCTTGAAAAACCAAACTCTCTCGTCGAAGTTCCCGAAGAAATTCTCGCTCTGCAGATGGAAGGTCTTACCCGTCACGTGGGTGAAGTTGCGAGAAACCCGTATCACCTGAGACTTCCCGCATGGATGATGGATAATGTCCGTCGTGGATCAGAAGTCATTGCAGGCAAAGGTACAGCTTCTCCCATGATTCCTTACGGAGTCCTTTATCAGTTACAGACTGTGAAGAAAGGAAAGTTCAAGGACATGAAGCTTGAGACTTCATTCCTTTCGAATCTCGCAGACCTCGGAGAGATCCTTAAATTTTAAGATTTATTTTTGAAGCCGCATCCGGATCAAGAACCACGATGAAATCCGGGTGATTCTTGAGATAGGTCGCGGGACATTTCGGATCATCATGATGATTCAGAAGATATTTAATCGCATCGGCTTTTGATTTACCGGTTGCGAGCATCACCAGTTGTTTCGCCTCGAGAATTGTTTCAATACCCATTGAGAGAGCTTTGGCCGGCATGTCTCCATTCGGGAAATCACCCTGGTTTGCCTTAATCGTTTCCGGAGTTAGTTCCACCAGACGTGTGCGTGAATTTTTTAGTGAACCCGGCTCATTGAAACCCACGTGACCATTTCCACCGATACCCAGAAGCTGAAGATCAACCCCTCCGGCCTCTTTCAAAGACTGTTCATAATGTTCAGCGGCTTCATGAACTCCGGCGTTAACCGGATGAAAAGCAAACTGATCCGGATGAAGCTTCAACGGATTCAGAACTCGTTTTTCGATGTATGATCGAAAACTTCCCGGATGATTTTCAGGCAAACCCAGATATTCATCGAGCATAAAGAAAAAACATTTGTCGTGAGGGATTCTTTCTTCGCCGGCCAAGCGTGACCAGGATTCGTAAACCGGTTCCATCGTTTTACCGGTCGCGAGACCAATTACTGAACTGGGATGAGAGCCGATTCGTTCGAGCACCATCGTTGCGACAGTGTTGACCGCTTCCTGAGTTGAATCGCTCATTATGATTCTCATGCTTTATGACCTTCCTGTGTCCCGAATACTGTAAAATATTCGGATTCGGAATTCAACATTTGAATTCCGAACATAGGCGGCATAAATGAGTGTCATGAAAGCTCGCCTATCTATTCTTATCATTGAAGACGATAAATACTCACGACTCAACCTGCGGGAAATACTGCAGCCGTTTGGCGCGATCGAAGAGGCCACCAATATCCCCGAGGCCCGTGAGAAGCTCAAAAATTACGTCTATGACATTGTGATCACCGACATTGAACTTGGCGACGGGTCAGGTGTCGAAATCATTCCTGAGATCGTTAAACGCGGCTCCCACTGTATCGTCGTGAGCTCCTATGAAAACGATGAAATAATTGAAAAGTCCTACACTCTTGGGGCCCGCCACTATCTTTCGAAATTCCGGCTGAAAGATCAGCTTCCGGTTTATATTCAGAAGTTTCTGATGGCGAAAAATGCCCGCTTCGAGAAGTTCATCACCAATGACTTCATCACCCAGGATATCGATCTCATTGTTGAGCTCCAGCGCCTCTTCGAGATCAACTGGAAAAACCAGACTCTCCTGATCGAGGGACCTACCGGTACCGGGAAGAGTTTACTCGGAAAACTCGTTCATGAGATGACCACTCCCGAGGCAAATCTCGTACATCTTAACTGCTCTGAACTTTCTGAGCAGTTAATGGAAAGTGAATTATTCGGTCATGAGAAAGGTGCCTTCACCGGTGCCGATCAGAAGAAGGAAGGAAAACTGAAGCAGGCCCATGGGGGTACGCTCTTCCTGGATGAAGTGGCGACGATGTCGCTCTCAATGCAGCAGAAACTCCTGAAAGCTATCGATGAAAAAACTTTTTATCCCGTAGGTAGCACACAGCCCGTTCGTTCAGAGTTCACTCTTATCACCGCGACCTGCGAGAATCTCGCGGATAAGATTAAAAATAAGGAATTCCGGGAGGACTTCTTCTACCGGATCAGTGGCTTCCGCTTCCGGATGAAACCGCTACAGGAAAGAATCAATGACCTCGATCTCCTGGTCAAACAATTCCAGACCAATTCTTCGAGACGATTTGTGATCAAACCTGAAGCCTTCGAAGTTCTCAAGAAACACTCGTGGCCGGGGAACGTGCGCGAGCTACGCAAAGTTTGTGAGAGATTCTCTCAGTCTGCGACAGGGATTATTGATGGCGAAGTCGCAAGACAGGCACTCTCTACGTCCACGACTTCTTCCACTATCAATGAAGGCTGGGAAGACTATGTGAAAGAGCACGGTCTTCGCTCTCTCATCTCTCAGCTTGAAAAACGTGCCGTGGAAGAATCCATGAAACGTAACAAAGGCAAGATCACGGCCTGTATCAAGGAACTTAAAATCTCTTCCTCTGCTTTCTACCGGATACTCCAGGAAAACCAGCTCCAGATCTGATTGGCACGGCACTTGCTTTAGGGTCAGTAACTTACCAACAAGGAGTTGCTCATGTCCCTACAGAAGAAAACGCTTTTTCGTTACCGCCAATACTTCCCGCAAGAAACCCTTCGTGAAACTTCAGCCCGTACGGGCATTCAGATCACCCGTGTTTTCCGGCTCTTCAATGGCAAAACAATGAAGGTCGGAGAACTCGAGGCCTTTGAATCTGCAATCACCATCCGCATCGCTGAGAATCCGAACATGTCTCTTCTTTCGGAAGCAGTGGAATCGGCCGGCGCCATTCTCACGAATGAAGAACTGGCGAAGGTCACTGACTATGTTCAGAGAAAAGTGAAGGCCCGCAGTTTTAGCCGCATGTACATCAGAAATGATTATTCAAACGCGAGTATCGCTTAGGAGATATATGAAAGGTTTATCATCACTCGAAAGAGCAGTTCTTGAATGTCTCGGAAAAAAATCACTGACGTACGATGAAGTTCAGTATCAGTCCGGTCTCCACGAGAATGTCTGCTTCAATATTCTTCAGGCCCTGATCATCAGAGGAATTATTGCAACTGATGGCATGAGATACAGAATCTCAGAGAATCTCTCTCCTCTTATCCAGGAAGAGATTAACGGAATGAGTGCCAAGCTTGCCGAATCGATGGAAATCATCGAAGCAGTCCTGGATCAGCCGGAAGGACGCAATTTTAAGTTCGCGAAAATCGCGATGGATTCCAGGGATGAGAAAATTTTCCTGGCAATGCTTTCAAATCTGGAAACATTTTTATTAGATGCCCATAAGAAAGCCGAGCCAATGGTTCCTCTGAAAGACCGCAAAGTTATTTTCTGGGGAATCGGCGAAGTAAGTACTCTCATGCATCAGATGATCAGAGGTAAATAATATGAAATGGCTAATACTCGTACTAATAGTTTCTTGTGGTCAAAAAAATCCTCCTGCCAGAGATGTGGGAGATAGCGATGGTGATCAGATTTTGAATTACCTCGAGGAAAATAAAGAACTAGAGAAGTATACTGCTAACGTAAAACCATTCGCTGAAGTCAAAGCGACCCTTACCTTCTGGCAGGGTACAAAAATGGTGACAGTAGAATTATCAAATGAAAGTGACCTTTTTAAAATCAGCTATAACCTGCTGACTAAACGAGCTGATCTGATGAAGCTTGATGATTATTTCTCGGAATGGTCGCAGATGAGAGTCACGTCCAGTGATGCCCTGACAGATTTTTCGGAAAAATCTTATGAAACGAGTTTACGTTTTCATAAAGCGGATGAAACTCCTGACCATCTGATCGTGGGTGATTCGACGATAGAAAAGTTTCAAGGAGTGATGAAAATCAATTTTACCGGGAGCGAGTTAAAGGATTTGCTCCGTAATAAAATTTTCATCACACTGAAACGTGCCGGAGCGAAGGTTCCTAACTCGAGAAAGCGATAAAAGGGAAGTTCATGAGAAACATAGTAAACATTAGTTGATTTCCCATCATTGAAGAAAACCCGATAAGTTTTTTGACGTAC
>JAYVHR010000043.1:0-3428 GCA_043771075.1 Bacteriovoracaceae bacterium | reverse complement strand
TGCTCGTGTGAGAAAATTTTCCGGCCTGATCTGAGGAACAAACCTGTGGTTGTTCTCTCCAATAATGACGGAGCAGCGATCGCTTTCACCAAAGAAGCTAAAGCACTTGGTTTTGGACAGATGTGCGAAGCCTTTTTCAAAGTCCGTGACCGGGTGAAAAAGCACAACGTCGCTGTCTTCTCATCTAATTATGCCTTGTATGACGATATCAGTAAGCGTGTGATGAATGTCCTGCGCGAATTTTCGGCAAAGGTGGAAGTTTATTCCGTCGACGAAGCCTTCGTGGAAATCGAGGGCGATGAGAATTTTGATTTCGAAGCGTGGGGGAGACTTGTCCGTGCCGAGATTTTCCGCAAGGTCGGCATGCCGGTGGGTGTGGGAATATCAAAGACCAAAGTGCTGGCCAAAGTTTCCAATAAGCTCTCAAAGAAAAACAATGGTGTGTGCGTTCTTCTTACGGACGAAAAAATAGATGAAGCGCTGAAAGACTTTCCCGTGCGCGATCTCTGGGGCGTGGGTGTCCGCTCCGCAAGTAAGCTTTCCATTTTCAATATCCGGACGGCACTCGAGTTCAAGCGCTTCCCCGATGAGAAAATTATCCAGAAACATCTGACGAAAGTGGGGCGCGAGATCCAGGATGAGCTTCGTGGCATCAACTGCCTTTCGATTGAGAGTCCGGAAGATAAGAAAAATACCGGAAATTCCCGGAGCTTTGGTTACGATATTTATAACAAGGAAGAGCTGAGCGAGGCGCTGGCGCAGTTCTGCAGTAATGCCTCGATGAAACTACGTTCGCAAAAAAGTGTCTGCTACAGCATCACCGCATTCATTCACACCAATCCCTTTAAGCCCGGACCGCAGTACTACGGGGTGGACTCTGTGAGGTTTTCCTCCGGGACATCAGATGTGGTGAAGATTATCCGCGCCGCTCATGAAATTCTCGACCGCATTTACCGGGAGGGCTACGGGTACAAAAAAGGCGGCATTCTTCTCAATCACATTGTGCCGAGGAATGAATGCCAGATGGATCTCTTTAATCCGGACAAAGGCGACAATGAGGATCTGAACAATGTGATGGACATGATCAATAAGAAATACGGTCCGCAAACAGTGAAAAGTGGTGCGTGCGGGATTAACCAGGAATGGAAAACCATTCACGCTTTTAAGTCGCGCCACTTCACCACGGACTGGAATGATCTCCTGAAGGTGGAAATATGAATGAAAACCTGAATGCTAAAAATATGAATCTCCTGAAGCTTCTGCGCTATCAGCAGCACAATGACGGGAAAAGAATTCATCTGGGACTTCCCACATGGGAGAGTGCTCTACTTCGCGGAACACTCTTCGATCATCGCTGTCCGATTGAGGAATTTCTTTTCCATTACGCCGGTCAGTTCGATGCGGTCGAACTCTCTTCCACGTTCAATGATCTTCCTTATGAAAGTGATATGAAGGCACTCCGGGAAGTAGTGGAGGGGGCGAATGAGAATTTCCGCTTCTGTCCCATCATTCCGCGGAGAGTGTCCCATGAGTTTCCACTCGGTGATAATTATCACGACATGCGGGAGTTTCTTGCGGCGGTCGGTATGCTGGGGCCGCATCTCGGTCCCATCGTCCTGAGACTTCCGGAAACTTTTCAACCGGAAAACTGGCAGGCGATTGTCCGCTTCGCGAGACGCTGCCCGATAGCCTTACGCTTCGTGGTTCATCTCACTCACATGGACTGGTTCCGGAAACCTGAATGCCTCTTTCCCCTAGCACAGGCCTTAAAAGAAACACCCATGAATATCCTGATCGAGGATGAGTACAATTCGGAGCTCCCGCTGGATAAACTGATTGGCGGAGATCATCTCATGATCCGGTTCAAGGGCCGTCCCTCTCAAAACCAGGACGAACAAAGGCTCGCGATGTGGGTCTACCGGTTGGGTGAATACAAGGGATACGGCATCCGGAACTCCTTTTTCTTTCTCTATGAAGAAGAAGAGATGTGCCTCGCAATCATGCGTAAGCTCGCGAGTTCTATCGGCGGAGATGTCAGAGTGCCGGAGAAGTTTGATGAGAACGCTAACCAGATCGGGTTTCAATTCTAAGTGGTGTATCAGTTCGGTAAACATCTGTTTCTGAAAGGTAAATTGTCGTTGCCCGACTTCAGGCGCATATTCCATCTTAAGACCCAAACCAAAAGGATGGATTACATGAAAACATTTTTATTCTTTGCACTTCTGACTTTCTCTACAGCAATTCTCGCGGACATCGTTCCGGGTGTAACTGATGTTCGGATCATTACTCTGGAAGGAGAAAAAGTTGAACTTCTTACTAACGTGAAAGGCTTCACTCTCTATACGTTTGATCCGGATGGAGCAAACGAGACAAATTGTTACGATGCTTGCGCGAAGGCATGGCCGCCGATTCTTCTCACACCGGAGCAGGTGAAACTCGTGACTGGTGACTTTGGTGTGACAAAAAGAAACGATGGAACTCTGCAACTGTCTTTTGACAGCCGTCCACTCTACCTCTACATAGGGGATAAGAAAGCGGGACAAACCAATGGTGATGGACTTGGCGGTGTCTGGCATATTGCGATCGACGAAGAATAATTCAGCCGTACCACAGCTTCCATTCATTTTTCTTCTCACTATAAAGAGGGTCGGCTTCGACCCTCTTCCCATATTTAAAAAAGCTTCTTTCGGTGTGCGAAATTTCCAGTAAGGAAGTAACTCGGATTAGTATGGCCCAACCAGCAGCACACCCTGTTCGCCGATAGTCAAAACTCATTTAGGCAAAGCTTCAACAATGGGGCCAGAAGAAAAAGAGAAAGTTAAAATCTTCGAAGCGGAGGTTTTTATGGCAATCAAAAAGAAAAAGATGAGTTGTTGGAAAGGTTACGAAAGAGTTCCCGGATCGAAGGCCGGGTCTAAGGGATCTTGCCGGAAGAAAAGATAATTAGTGCCGAAGGATGATGTGGTGACCGAACTGTGTTTTCACAATTCCGGAAACTTCGCCGGGTTTTAATGCAAGGAGAGCTTTCTCGAACGCAGGAACCATTTTGCCGAGGGAAAATTCGCCCAGCATCCCACCACCTTTAGCGGAAGGGCATTGCGAAAAATCGCGCGCGAGTTCTTCGAAAGATTTCCCATCGCTGAGTTTTTTCTGGATGTCTTTGGCTTCGTACTCATGCCGGACAAGGATGTGCGAAGCTTTGAGCATCATGGGACAATTCCCGAATTACCTGGAGTCAGGATGCCCTGAGGAATTCCCTTAAAGCGCAGGGGAATAGTAGTCCCGGACGGTTTCACATCATATTTGGTTTCATAAACCATGACATGCAGATGCGGATTACAGACAACACCGTTATTTGCGGTAAGGGCAATGACTTGTCCTTTCTGTACAACATCATTTTCTTTCACTTTGATATCCACATGCAGATA
>JAYVHR010000042.1:0-4500 GCA_043771075.1 Bacteriovoracaceae bacterium | reverse complement strand
GGGCTTCCGTTATGTCTGGGGTGATAAGCCCAAGAAAATGATTTGGAAAAAAGACGCCGAGGGTGCTGTGAGAGTGATCTGCAAGGATCTCATCTGTCGCCAGACAACGAAAGATAATTTCAACCGTGACTTTCCAACGTCTACCGGTTCAACCGGAGTTCCGACAGACCTGAATAAACTCTATTGCCAGCATTTTAAATATCTTGATTATGATCACAAAAAAACAATCCCTGAAGTGAAGGCCTGGATCAAGGGGCTTGAGATCGAAGAGCCGATTCTGGAAGCAGGATTTTTTGTATCGCTGATGACTGGTGTCCCGGATCCATTTATGATCCAGAAAAAATATTCAGATCTCCCGGCAATCGTAAAAAGTAGTGTCGATGAACGCTGGACCAAATGGTCACGCGACAGTCTTTCCTCATTCTCGCGCGATCTGTTATTCGAAGAGTCCATCCGGGTGAAGGCCATGCCGAAAAGAAATCTGGCGCTGATCAAAGACGGACTTCTTCTGGATTTCCATGTCACTCTCGGTGAAATGGATCGGATCATGCGTAATAACGACAAGATCGGAATGAGCTTTGATATGAAGTTTTCCAAGAACTACGTACGCTCTCTTATTACCCGTTTTAATGTCATCGCATCCAATCTGGATGTGGAAGGCGAAAAAACCTTTAAGGAAGAGATGGTCCGCTACATCGATCTCCAGCTCCGGACTAAAGAGAAACTATTCACCCAGAAACTCTGGAACGAAGAGTTTTCCCGCCTCATCGCAGAGGAACTCCTGGCCCAGGTCATGAGTTACAAGGGTAAATATTTTGAATCTTATTCGGATGAAATGATTACAGTCCCAGTCCGCTTCAGTTACGGGATCTTCGCTCTGAGCTATCTGCGCTATCGTTCACAGGTTGCCAAGGGTGCAACGAAACTTAATCTGTAGACTTGACTCTACAAAAACCGTTACCATCTTTGCCTTATGGTGAAAAAGACTGCTAAGGGCAAGTCGCCCGACATCGTTATTGAGGACAAGAAAAAGTCCTCAAAGAAAAAAGACGATGTCACTGTGAAGACTGATGAGGACGAGGATGAGTTTTTCGTCCCGGTAACTCATACGAATATTTCCGAGCGCGATCTCGTCACAACTCTTCCTGTCCTCAAAAAATCCACCGCGCTCAAAGTTCAGGATCCTCTTCAGCTTTATCTGAAGGAAATTTCCCGGCATAAGCTCCTGACGATCGAAGAAGAGAAAGAACTCACGGCCGAACTTCTCCGCACCGGGGACATTGATGTCGCGAAAAAACTCGTACTCGCCAATCTTCGTCTCGTGGTGAAGATTGCTTTTGAATACCGGAATGCCTACAAAAATATTATGGATCTCATCCAGGAAGGGAATATCGGTCTCATGAAGGCCGTTTCTAAATACGATCCTTCGAAGGGTGCCAAACTTTCTTACTACGCCTCATGGTGGATCCGTTCTTATATTCTGAAATTCATCCTCGATAACTTCCGCCTGGTGAAAATCGGAACGACTCAGGAACAGAAAAAACTTTTCTATAATCTCATGCGGGAAAAACAGCGCTTGATGAGCATGGGGATTGCTCCCGATGTGAAACTTCTTTCGGAAAATCTCGGTGTCTCGGAAAAATCCGTCATTGAAATGGATCAGCGTCTTTCAAGCCATGGACAGGAAGTCAGTCTGGATCGTCCGATCGACGAAGACAACGGGCGTCAAACGCTGGCCGACCTCATAGGGGACGATAGCGAAAATCCGGAAATCCAACTCGAAGGGATTCAGAATCTCGAAATTCTCAAAGAACACTTGGGTGAATTCATCAAGACCTTAAAGCCTCGTGATCAGGAAATCTTTCAAAAACGATTACTTAGCGAAATTCCGGAGAGTCTCCAGAGTATTGCCGACCAGTATGGCGTCTCCCGCGAGCGCATTCGTCAGGTGGAAGAGCGGCTCATCGAGCAATTAAAGATTTACATGTCTGAATTTCTTAGATAAAACTCCAAGTACATAATTTAACACGGGATAGAGGCAATCACGCTCGTCTATCTTTACCGGGAACTTGGTTTCAACATTTTGGTTGGTGCTCGGGCCCAGGAGAATTGAAAATGATTACTGTAGAAAAATCAAAAGAACTCACCCAGAAATTTGGCGGTTCTGAAAAAAACACCGGAGCTGTTGAAGTTCAGGTTGCGATCCTCACTGAGAGAATCAAAAACCTCACTCCACACTTCGAGAAGAATAAGAAAGATCACTCAGGAATGCGTGGTCTTATGAAGCTCATTGGTAAGAGAAGAAGTCTTCTCAAGCACCTGAGCGCAACTGATCAGACTCGCTATGCGAAGATTCTGAAAGACCTCGAACTCAGAAAATAATTTGATGAAGAAGGGGGCAAGTGCCCCCTTCTTTTTTTACAGGACAATTGGTAGCGGCAAGAGTGTTTAAGAGATTAATAGTTGTTTGATCGATTGCTCAGATCACTTTTTATCTCTCAAACTTTCCCTTCCAGAAAATCCTCAGAAAAAACATCAATTCATAAAAACAAATGGCACACCCTTTGGTGCGCGCGATTCAGGAGAAGCTATGTTGAATAACAAGAAAGAATTTAAAATGAACTACGGCGGTAAGGAAATTACCCTCGAAACCGGCCGCCTTGCCAAGCAGGCGACGTCCTCAGTTCTCGCCTCGTGCGAAGGAACTCAGGTCTTAGTCACACTCATGTGTGCTAAAGAAGTAAATGACGGGCAGGATTTCTTCCCGCTCATGGTTGATTATAAAGAGAAGTTTTACGCTGCCGGGAAATTCCTTGGCGGATTCATGAAGCGCGAAAGCCGCCCTTCAAACGCTGAGATCCTCATCATGAGACTCATCGACCGTCCACTTCGTCCGCTTTTCCCTGAAGGCTTCATGTACGAGACAATCGTTACAGCGCAAGTTCTCTCAATGGGCAAAGGCGATCCGGAAGTTCTCGCTGGTCTCGGTACTTCTGCTGCGATCTCCATTTCGGATGTTCCTTTCAATGGTCCATTAGGATTTGCGAAAGTCGGAAGAATCGACGGGAAGCTCACACTCAATCCTTCAAAAGAAGATTTCAAAACTTCAAATGTTGAACTCCTCGTTGCTGGTTCTTCGGAAGCAGTACTGATGGTTGAAGGTGAAGCGAACGAAGTTTCTGAAGCAGATATGCTCGAAGCAATCTTCTTCGGTCACGCGAATATCAAAGAGTTCTGTAAACTCGTTGAGACCATGGTGAAAGAAGTCGGACACAAGAAGCGCGAGTTTACTCCAGCTACTCCGAACGCCACACTCATGGCAGAATCATTCAAAGATTTCACAGGTGAGGCCCGCAAGGTTCTCGCGATCAATGTGAAACAGGATCGTTCACACGCTACCAGCGGACTTAAAAAAATCATTAAAGACGGTCTCAAGGCAAACCCAACGAAGTTCGGTCTGACTGAAACTTCTGACTTCGGAAAAGAAGCTGCAAAAGTTACTGACGAAGTTCTCTATAAGCTCATGCGCGCAGATATCCTCAATGAAGAAAAGCGTATTGCCGGTCGTCCGATTACTAAAGTGCGCGCGATTGAAACAGAAACTTCTGTTCTCAGTGGCGTTCACGGTTCAGCACTCTTCACCCGCGGTGAAACGCAGGTGATTGCTGCCGTTACTATCGGTGGTAAAGAAGGCGAGCAGATGTACGATTCTATCCACGGTGTGGGTTGGGACAAATTCTATCTCCACTATGCCATGCAACCGTTTTCGGTCGGTGAGGCACGTGGTTACAGAGGTGTTGGTCGTCGTGAAGTTGGTCACGGAAACCTCGCTGAGCGCGCTCTTAAAAAAGCTCTTCCTGCTCAGGCGGACTTCCCATATACAGTCCGCGTAGCGTGTGAAGTTCTTGAATCAAACGGATCTTCTTCAATGGGTTCAGTTTGTTCAGGATCAATGGCGCTTCAGGACGCTGGTGTTCCTCTGAAAGGTCCGGTTGCGGGAATCGCGATGGGTCTGATTAAAGAAGGCGACAAGTATAAGATCCTCACAGACATCCTGGGTGACGAAGATCATCTCGGAGATATGGATTTCAAACTTGCCGGTACTAAAGACGGTATCACTGCCATTCAGATGGATATGAAAATTGCCGGAATCTCTGAGCAGATCTTTAAAGAAGCTCTTTCTCAGGCGAAAGAGGCACGCACTCATATCCTCGGAGAGATGGCGAAGACAATCTCTACTCATCGTCCGACATTCAAGGCCGGTGTTCCTCAGATCAAAATGTTCAAAATTCCTTCAGATAAAATCGGTGCTCTCATCGGTCCTGGTGGGAAAAACATCAAGGCACTCCAGGAAGGCTTCAAAGTCACTATGGATGTTCAGGAAGACGGAACGGTTAAAGTTCTCGGCGTAGATGTTCAGAAAATTGATGAGGTGATTGCTCTGGCTGAAATGCAGTTGAATGGTCCTAAGATCGGTGCCATCTATAAAGGTACTGTTGT
>JAYVHR010000041.1:0-3643 GCA_043771075.1 Bacteriovoracaceae bacterium | reverse complement strand
AAAGGCTTCGATGCCCGCTTCGGTCTCGTGAAAAACGATGAAGGAAAAGTCATCGCTATTCGTCTTAAAAAAGCGATCACGAAATTTACTATTCGTCCGTTCATTGAGCAGATCAAATCTGATCTCATGAATGAGCAGCACTCATTCGCTGCTAAGTCTCTCGCCCAAAAAGAGCAGCAGATTGATGAGATGCTCTTCTCTATGGGTCTTAACCCATACGACAAGAATTCCACCGGAGAAGAAGAAGCTCAGAGAATTAAAGAGTCTCTTCTCAATCTCCCGAACATCGATGTGGAAGCTGCCTTCAATGAAATGGGCAACAACGATTTCTGGGAAGAGTTTGAAAGAAAACTGAAAGAAGCGATGATGTACATCGATCCTTCTATTCTTACGTACCACGACGACGCCCGCTTCTTTTATAAGAAGAACGTGACTTACGCTGTTGTGACATGGGCCCTTGAGCAGGCGCAGAAGCGTTTCTCAAATATCCCTGTTCTCAATATCGCAAGCTTCGTCATTGTCCGCGTACACGACATGATGCTTGAACAGAGAATTTTCCACCATAACATGCTCCTTCATTATTTCGAGACCGTGAAAGAAGGTGAACTCGGAATGACAAAAGAAGAAGTGGATATGGCCGTTTCTTCAATCTATGAATACAAGATCCAGGCGACAAACTTTTCTGAAAGTAACCGCGCTGCCCGCGACTGGATGAACTACGGCATGAACAATTTCTATATGCTTGTCCGTTCAGGCAATGGCCGCGTTCGTGAGTGGAATGATCCGATCTTCGGTGGTCGCTTCACTGACATTAAGAAAATCGATTTCGCTTTCGCTGAAGTAAATGAAAAAGAAGCACGCAAGATTTATCACCTTCATGTGAATGCTCACCAGTTCTCTTCGAAACCAGCTATGGCCTATGACTTTTCTCAGCCGAACCGCGTGAAGAGAAACCGCGCTCTTCTGAATCTCGCTGGTGTTGGTCTCGGATTTCTTCCTATTCCAGGCTGGATCAAGGGCAATGTTCAGAATTTCATTAAGTCACTATATGTTGAGCAAGTCCGCATGGAAGGCGCTCTCGTTGGTTACTTTGAAATGAACGGTAACGGATCGATGATGAAAAACATCTACGGTCAGCGTGCAAATTTCTATATCGTAGAATAATTCGCTGTAAAATTTATTTTCTTCAAAGAGGGCCTTCGGGCCCTCTTCTTTTTTAAAACTATGCGAATACTTCTTAAAATCCTTGTCCCGGTAATTGTTTTTTTTACTACTCTTTCATTCCTTCTCTTTGTCTGGACTTTTTACCGTCCGGTGCAGTCGCCGGAAAACGCCACGAAAGAGATTGTCTGGACCACTCTCGCAGAGGGAGATAAGGACAAGCTTCCCGGGATCACTGAATTGTTTAAATTTCCGAATTCCGTGAACCGGCATACGATTACTAATAAATACGGATTAGTTTCCGATGTTGTATACCGGATTAATGAGTTCGGTATCAGGGATGACATCGGAAAAGACAAAACAAAGAAGCTTCATTTTCTTATGTCCGGATGTTCATTCACGTTCGGACAGAATATTCCCTATGAAGACACTGCACCCTACATTCTCCGGAACTTAGCTCCGGAGGTCAATGTGAGATCTTTGGGCTTTTCCGGGGGTGGGCTTCACACTTCACTTCGTTATCTGGAGATTGCTGATCTCAGGCAATTTGTTCCGGAAGAGAAGGGGATTTTTGTCTATGTCTTTATCATGGATCATTTTCCGCGCTGGAGTCGCAATCTGGGATTCCTCCGCTGGGCCCCTCCGGATTCTCCGACTTATGATTATTTAAATGGAAAATTAGTTTATGCGGGTATGCTCAAAAATCAATCAGACTTCAGGAAATACCATATTTTAAAATCAATCGGATTTGAGCTGCCTGTACTAGGACCTTTGCAGGTGGAAGTAAAACCCGATAAGGAAAAAGGGAAGTCATTCATGGACGGGGTGGTGCTGCTGAAAGAAAGATACCTCAAGCTTTATCCCAAGGGCCGCTTTGTGTGGCTGATTCATCCACATCCATTTTTGGCAAAGTTTGCTGAAGATGTGATCAGGAGAGCGGCGAATATGCGCGGAATTGAAGTTGTGTTCGGGAATCCTGAATACCAGAATTATCTGAACTCAGAAAAAATTCTAAGGAAAGATCATGCAGTCCGATGGGATGGACATCCCAATAGAAAATTTAATCTATGGTTTGCAGTTTGGCTGAAGAATAAATTCAAGCTGAACCCCTCAGAATGGACGGTCGAAAGGTGATATCTCATTCTTAGTCAGAAATGTGGAGGGGGCCTTACGAAAGCTCTGGTGACGGAAAAAAAGCCGATAGAGAATTGAAAAAGGCGAGAAGATCAGGAAATAAAAAAGGGAAAGGATGATCATCCCGTTTATTTTTCCTACCAGGAGCATGACTTTCTTCTCGACCGCTCTGGCCTTCAGTGAAAAAAATGTGAACACAAGCCAGAAGATGATGAAGGGATGGAGAGTGAAATCCTTTCGTATCTGCCACAGGAGAAGGCCCGCCACGAGTGCCAGGTTCACTGAGAAAAGATGCTTATTCTTAAAATCAGTCCAGCTCAAAAACTTGCCTCCAGTCGGTGTCCTTAAATTCAGGCAGGTCTTTTTTCTCGACCACAATATTTTCCAGGATGAGAAAATCGATATCAGTCCGCCTGAAGCAGCGGTAAGCATCCTCGGGAGTCATGACAATGGGCTCACCGCGGACATTGAAGGAAGTGTTTACCAGAATGGAGTGCCCGGTACGCTTTTTAAAATGACTGAGAAGTGAGTGGAGCTTCGGATGCCTGGAGGCATTTACTGTCTGAAGGCGCGCGGAATAATCGACGTGAGTAATCGCGGGATAAGTTGACCTGATGACGTTGAGCTTATCTATGCCGAAGAGTTTTGCTTCTTCATCCGTCATCTCCCTTCGGAGACTTTCCTGAACATCGGCCACAAAAAGCATGTAGGGACTGGGGTGCTTCCAGTTGAATAATTTTTCCGTGTCTTCTTCGAGAACCAACGGAGCAAAAGGCCGGAAAGATTCGCGGAATTTAATTTTCAGATTCATCGTCTTTTGAAGATCGGCCGCTCTCGCGTCTCCGATAATACTTCTTGATCCCAGGGCGCGGGGACCATACTCCATCCTGCCCTGAAACCAGCCAATAATTTTTCCGTCTTCTATCTTCGTGCAGGTAAATTCGAGGAGTTCAGTGTCATCAAGCTTTAGGTGGGGAATATTATTTTCATTCAGATAGAGAATTATTTCTTCATTGGTATACGATGGGCCCAGAAGGCTGCCTTTCTGGGAATCATCAGGAGACACAACTCTCTCTTTGCCCGCATGAAGATGATAATACGCGAGGGCCGCACCCATGGCACTTCCGGCGTCACCCGCGGCCGGCTGAATCCAGACCGTTTCAAATCCTGATTCCTTTAATATTTTTGAGTTGGCGACACAGTTGAGGGCCACTCCACCGGAGAGGCAGAGATTTTTCTTCCCGGTCTTTTTTTGAAGATGACTCGTGACGTGAATGAGTGCGCGCTCAAGAGTTTTTTGAAGTGAGGCCGCTATATCCATATGGAACTGATCCATCATGGCTTCCGG
>JAYVHR010000040.1:0-7827 GCA_043771075.1 Bacteriovoracaceae bacterium | reverse complement strand
CCGGGCAAGATTGCAATGCCATTTAAGAAGATCAACGATGCGATTCGTGAACTTCAGGATGTGAATTTCGACGTCTCCATTTACTATGAAGGCGATGATGAAATCGGCGAGCTTGCGAAAGAACTCAACAAGATGATCAACAACATGAAACGCTTCGAGCAGCTTCGTACTGACAGGATTTCTGTTGAGCACCGAAAATTTGATACTCTCGCGAACATGGTGAAGAAGAATGTCATGATTGCCAATGCCAAGGGTGAGCTCACTTATATGAACAACCCGATGTATGCGCTTCTTGAGATGCAGTCAGATGACGTTATCAATAAAAACATCACTGATACGATGGTGCCGGATTCAATCATTGAGACATTCGAAGTCGCTATTAAAAGACGTTCGAAGATCGAGAACGCTGAAATCAGTATTCCGAAGAGGAAACGCGTTATTGACCCTAATACCGGTGAGTATATTTTCGAAGAAACCGAAGAGGCGTTCCATGGCTATGCGAACGTTATTCCTATCCGTGCCAAGGAATCGAATCTCGATTACTACATGATGATTATTTCGAAAGAAGTATTCGTTTAATCCAGATCAACACTAATAGTACGGGCATTTTCATCAACCCTGAAGGTCTCTTCTGTGAGATCAGTACTAATCACTACCGTACTCCCTTTGCAGTCATCACCCAGATCAATGATTTCAATATGGGTTGTTGAATTGAGAAACGGTGATGATCTGAAAAAGATCGAAGATCCGGTTTGGTTAGAAATGATTTTCAGAATGCCCGGTTGTTTACATGAATCAATAATGGCCATGCGACGATCTTCTTTGCCAACACTTACCCGAAGATTTTTTGTGAAATTAGTAAGCCTGGTATTGAGGATATAATTTGGTCTATCAATACAAAGCATTTTCTCAGAACTGCTTTTGCACATAGGTGTAAAACGGTCTTCTTCCTTTCCTTTATTTGCTGAAGATCCATCGCCGCCGCATGCGACGAGTGACATAAGAATCAGCACGGCTGGTATGTGTTTCATCAAAGCTCCCATTTAAGTGGAGCACTTATGTCATTCCTCCTAGAAATTCTCAATGGTTACTGTAAAAATTCCGCAATGCGTTTTCACCCCGAAACTATTGAATTTCTTGGTCGAAGCTTCGTTCAAAGTATTGTATATTTTGGAACATTTCTAAAAGGCTGCCTCATCCATGGACACGAGTCTCATTCGTAACTTTTCGATCATTGCTCACATCGACCACGGGAAATCCACTCTCGCTGACCGTATTATCGAAATGACGAAATCCATTACTAATCGCGAGAAGACGGATCGTCTCCTCGACAACATGGATCTCGAAAAAGAGCGCGGGATTACGATCAAGGCGCAAACTGTCTGCCTTCAGTACAAGGCCAATGACGGCATTACTTATTTTTTCAATCTTATCGATACTCCGGGCCACGTGGATTTTACTTACGAAGTTTCGCGTTCGCTCGCTTCGTGCGAAGGTGCTTTGCTTATCGTAGATGCTTCTCAGGGAATCGAGGCGCAGACTCTCGCTAACGTTTATATGGCCCTCGAAAATAATCTTGAGATCATTCCGGTAATTAACAAAATCGATCTTCCTCACGCGGATCCTGAAAAGGTGAAGAAGGAAATCGAAGATGTCATCGGGCTTGATGCTTCTGAAGCGCCTCTGGTTTCGGGCAAATCCGGTCTTGGTGTCGATCTTCTTCTCGAAGAAATCGTTAAAAAAATTCCACCACCGAAAGGAAAAGTAGACGCTCCTCTTCAGGCGCTGATCTTCGATTCATGGTTTGACCCATACAGAGGGGTTGTTGTACTCGCCCGTATCATGGAAGGAACACTGAAAGTGAAAGATAAAATTCACTTCAAGTTCTCCGGAATGGATCACGAAATTCTAAAGCTTGCGATTAACACTCCTTTTTACAAGGAAGTCAGTGAACTTGGAGCTGGTGAAGTAGGAATGGTTGTCTGCGGGATTAAAACCGTTCGCGATGTGAAAGTCGGAGATACGATCGTTCACTCTGATAAAAAAGATACTCCAGTTCTGGCTGGTTACAAAGAGATCAAGCCGATGGTTTTCTGCGGGGTTTTCCCGGTGGATTCCGAAGAATATGAAGTCCTGAAAGAAGCTCTCGAAAAACTCGCACTGAACGATGCTTCGTTTACGTATGAGCCGGAAGTATCACAGGCATTGGGCTTTGGTTTCCGTTGCGGATTCCTGGGTCTGCTTCATATGGATATTATCCAGACGAGACTTGAGCGTGAGTTCAATCTCGCTCTTATCTCGACTGCTCCATCATGCTCTTATCATGTGCTCACTCGGAACGGAGATAAGGTCATTGTGGATAATCCGGCCAAGCTCCCTGATCCAACATTTATTGAGCAGATCCTTGAACCGACTGTGAAACTCTCAATTCATTTACCTAATGAATTTGTCGGAAAGATTATTAAGCTTTGCGAAGATCGTCGCGGAAGTCAGCAGGCGATCAATTACATTACGGAAGACCGCGTTCAGTTGATTTATATTCTTCCGCTTTCTGAAATGATGTTCGATTTTTATGACCAGCTGAAGTCTCTCTCGAAGGGATATGCTTCGATGGATTACGAACTTCATGAGTATCAGGAATCAGACATGGTGAAGCTTGATGTTCTCCTTAATGGAGATAAGGTCGATGCTTTGTCGATGATCACTCACCGGAGTACCTCTGCGCAGAAAGGAAAGGATCTCACTTTCCGTCTTATGAAGGTCATTGATCGGCAGCAATTTGATATAGCTATTCAGGCAGCTATTGGTTCAAAGATTGTTGCCCGTGAATCGATCAAAGCACTCCGCAAGAACGTTCTCGCGAAATGTTACGGTGGTGACGTTTCCCGTAAACGGAAACTCCTCGAGAAACAAAAAGAGGGTAAGAAGCGGATGAAAATGGTCGGAAACGTTGAAATTCCCCAAGAAGCATTCTTGGCAGTTTTGAAGACGGAAGAGTAGAATACCGTATGCTAGAAGTTGTGCACGATCATCTTGATAAGGTCTTGAATCTATACACCAAGGGTGAATTCTTCTCCGATTTAAAAACGGCGAAGGACAAATATTTTTCAATCACCGGCAAACTCGATGAGGACAAAGAAGAATTCGAATCACGCATGAACTGTTTTAATGACTGGTATATCTTTCAGTACCGTCACGAAGATGGTTCAAAAGTTATTGAAGAATACATCCGTTCCAATCATCTCGATGAAGAACTTTCGCAAGCAATGCTTAATGTGAATCATTCACTCTTCGAATTCAGCAAAATCAGTTTTCGTAAGCAGATCGTCCTGAAAGACATTCTCCACGATGAAAAAATCACTCTCGTAAAAAATCATCCCACCATCTCGCTGATGGAAGGTGATGTGTTTACCGGACGTGTGATTAAGTACAAAGGTGAATACTATCTTCTCCGCGGACTGTGTACACTTCCCCAGGGAGTGACTTCTATTCTCAAGAAGCAGTCTAAGAAAGTGCGTAAGGCCAACAGCTTTGAAGAAGAATTAAATTTCCTTCTTCAACTCGAGTCACTCAAGACAAAAGCGATGCACTACTCACACATCGACCCGGCCAAAATCTTCATCTTTTAAAACCTTTAAATCGCGCACATTCTACGTTGTCTTCGCAGGTTCTCACTGCGGCGTACTTAAACGTACACCAGCGTGATTCTCATGCAGATTTATTTTTGCGGGAAAGAAGATAGGGAACGACACCCGCAAGGTTTACGAGAAGGGTGATGATGAAAAAGAGATTGAAGAGCGAGGCACCGTTGTTGATTCCGGAAAACTCAAAGAGTTTCTGGAAGATTGCGTGCCCCACTCCAAGTCCAGAAGGAGCAATGGGAAGTGCCAGAGTCATGTGTCCCAGAGGAATGAAGGCCAGCGCCTGAACGAAATCCATTTTTCCGACAACGAATGGATAAATGAGTGACCAGAAAATAAGCACACTTGAAAATTGAACGACGAGAGAGAGACAGAGTGCTTTGAGCATCTGCTTTTTGATTGAGACCAGATCGTTCCAGAGATCACCAAAGGCTTGCCAGATTTTTGGGAAAAGGATTTTCTCACCGATGGCAAAAATCTTGTGAACCCACTTATCGAAGAAAATGAAGACCGCCATCCCTGCCAGGACGGCTGCAGATAAAGCATAGTTGAACATGAGAAGCGGTTTCGTGGCCGGCGCATTCTCAATGATGTGATCCTGGAAAAGTACGGATGTCATACCCACGAGAAGAATGAGTCCGCAAAGTCCCATCACCCGGTCGATCAGAATTGTCGCGAACACAAATTTCTTTGAGAGATTTTTGTCGTATTCCTGGACGTAGATAATTTTGATCAGATCACCCGTCACACTTCCCGGAAGGACACTCGAGAAAAACTGGCCGATCCAGTTTGCGCGGACGAGCCCCAGGAGAGGGATGTGAACTGAGTTTCTAGCCTCAAGAATCCCGCGCCATCTGACAGAAATAATCCAGATGTTGGTCATCGCGAGAAGAATTGCGATCGCCACACCGAGAGGATTCTTAGCGAGCTCTGCAATGAGAGCAAGATCCAGCTTACCGGACTTTAAAAGCCAGTAAATCAGGGCAAACGCCACGGCGAGCTTCAAAAAGGTAGTGATGAGGGTTTTCAGCATGTCCTAATGATCTTATAACTAGGCTTAGGTTTGGTAAACGGAGGACCTATGAAAATTGCGGCTATTCAATTGCAGTCAGTGCTTGATCCGGCGGTAAACCTGAAAACAATCAGGAAATTTCTGGATGAGGCGCGTACGCGCGGCACAGAAGCGGTTTTTCTCCCGGAAGTCTTTTATTCCATGTCCGACGGGACGAAGCCGACTCCTTACTTGATTGACGGAAATAACGAGCATTACGAAGCTATCCGAAAGCTCGCAACTGATTACAAAATGTACATTCTCGGTGGATCGGCGGCGACAAAAGTTGACGGTAAAGTGATGAACCGCGCTTACAACTTTGACCCTGCGGGAAATGATCTCGCTATTTACGACAAGATGAATTTATTCTCGTGCGATCTTTCCAAGCATCCGAGCAATACTGTGATCAATGAAGGTCATGTCTATACTGCGGGCAGTACGGCGAAAATGATTAATGTCGGTGAGTGGAAATTGGGCCTTTCGATTTGCTTTGATCTCAGATTTCCTGAACTCTTCCGGAGTTACTCCGCGAAAGGTGCCAATCTTCTTTCTATTTCTTCAGCGTTCACTGTTCCCACAGGCAAGGCACACTGGCACACGCTCGTCAGGGCCCGCGCCATTGAGAATCAATGTTACGTCGTGGCTTCTGCTCAATGGGGTAAACACAATGACCGGATGACGACTTTCGGGCACTCATTAATTGTCGATCCATGGGGAGAAATAGTTGCTGACGCCGGAGAAGGTGAAGGAATTATTTTTGGTGAGCTGGATAAAGAGAGAGTGGAGCAGGTGAGAAATCGTCTGAACGTTCTTCGCGAGCCAAAAAACTACATGTAGGGATTTGTTCCGCTTTGATGATCCGTCACATCCACCACTTCCTTGATGTCAGGGAAGTTCTGCTTAATCAGCTGTTCAATTCCACCTTTCAGAGTTGCCTTGGATGAAGAACATCCCTGGCAGCCGCCGAAAAATTTCACGAACAGAATATTATTATCCACATCAATAACTTCGACGTTACCGCCGTGTTGAGCGAGGGCCGGACGAATCTGTTGGTCGAAAAGTTTTTCAATTTGCGTGATCATAGGGAGACTCTATCACATGTTGGATAGATGAGAACTCTTGAAATCCCTGAGCAAAGCCTGAACGTTTTTAGGTTGTTGAGCATGGAGAGTGAAAGGCTCAACCCAGGTGACACTTTCAATGAGGCCATCAGCAGTAATCTTGTAAATTAAACCCTGCTCAGGCGCGCCTGCGAAAAACCAACTAGGTTTCTCGTCTGAAAGCGCTGGATCCATTTGAACGAGTGTAAGACGGCGAAGTTCCGGATCAGTGACTTTCACTTCCTGGAGAAATTTAACTTTTGCACTCGTCACAACTTCATCACGGAGAGTGATCGTGAGAACTGAAGAGTTAGGGAGAATGTAAGTGAGGATGTTCCGGTTTTCTGATGTAGGTGCACCGAAGGCAATTTTAACTTCCAGAAGATTCATTCCAAGTTTCAGAGCAGAAAGGTCAGTCTTTGTAGAGATCTTAGATTGCGCAGTGAAGTATGCTCCACTCACTGTACCGATGACTAAAATCACAACGAAGAGAAATCTCAACATGCTTTCAACCTCTTAGATTTGAATAGACCTATTAAATCACTCCATCCTTTGCTTTGACACCAAAAAAAACTAACGCACCATAAAAAGTATTTATGCGAGCATGGATAGAATCGTTGTCCCGCATTGCGGTAAGAATGTTTCATATCAACAAATTTACCCCGAATGGAAATTTCAAATGCTTGGTCGAAGCATGGCTGGTGCTAGAACTTTTTGATGGCACAACTTCTCCTCATGACTTCACCGCCCGCTTCGGGAAAAACTTTCTGGATTCATTCGTTCGCCGAATCCTCTGAGAAAGAAATTCTGGTGATATCTCCTTTGCGAGCACTCGCCGATGAATGCCGGATTCACTGGAAAGAAAAAATCCGCGTGATGACTCCGGAAGAATGGCTTATCAAAAAAACATTTTCAGAAATTGTGATTTTTGATGAGTTTCATCTGCTCTATTACTGGGGCGATTCTTTCCGGCCGGTGCTGTGGGATGTTTTTATCACTCTCAGCCTTGAAGCTGAACTGGTGATTGGTCTCACTGCTACACTCTCTCTGGAAATGCGATCTGATGTCGAGTTCTTAGATGCAGGTTTCGAAGAAATTTTCTGGCAGGATTTTGGGAACCAGAAATTGAAGAACTTGCCGGAAAAATATTTACGACTGACTCAGAATTATATCGAAAATTTTCTTATTCATTTACCAGTGAAGGGGACAACGTTGGTCTTCTGTGAATTTCGCGAGGATGTCCTGGATTGGGAAAAAAAACTGAAAGCAAGAGGTCACAAAGTCTGGACCTGCAGGGGAGGAGAAGCCTCAGCTTTCGGGGAAAGAGTCCGTAAGGAAAATTCCCCGGATTTCATTGTGTGTACGACAGTTCTTTCTCACGGTGTGAATCTTCCGGCCATTGAAAGAGTGTTTCTCATGTATCCGGTTGAGAATAAAGATTTCTGGATTCAGATGGTTGCACGAGGCGGGAGAAAGGGTGAGGCGTTCCAGGTGTTTGCCTTGGAACCTCCCCATGGTCTAAGATGGTCCAGAAGAAACAACCTCTGCCAGATCGGAATTCTCCGCCTGAGAATTTTATTTTCGATCTTTATGGATCAAATACAAGAATGCTTTTTGAAGGAATAGTCATCAACCGCGTCCCTTACAAGGAGCGCGACCTCATTGTGAAACTCCTCCTGAGAAATGGTCTTCTCGGAAGTTTTTATATTTATGGCGGTCAGGGTGGTGGCAAGCACCATAAGCCTTCGGTGTTTGAACCGGGCTCCATGATGAAAATCCATATCCGCGAAACCAAAACGCGGAACATGGAAGGGACAGAACTTCTCGTGGCGCAGGAGTATACCCGGACTTGGGAAGCAACCAGTGTCCGTCACAACATCCAGGCCTTCTATCTTATCTGCCTTTATTTTGAACTCGTGATGAAAATTGCTCCGTCTCATCAGGGTCAGGTTGATACTGAGACAACTGAGACAGAAGGTATTTTTTCTGTTGTAAGTAATGCGCTTTTTTATCTCGAGAATTCTCTGGCGACGGA
>JAYVHR010000039.1:0-5989 GCA_043771075.1 Bacteriovoracaceae bacterium | reverse complement strand
CAATCCACGCCTGGATGCTCGTCTCCCTGACGGCTCACGTATCGCGGTGGTAATTCCACCAATGGCGAAATGTGGGGTAACGGTCGCTATCCGGAAATTTTCCGAGGAAAAGCTCGGGTTGAAAGACCTGATCGGCTTCGGATCTCTTTCTCCGGATGGCGCCCGCTTTCTTGATTGCTGTATGTATCTCGGAAAAAACACACTTGTTTCCGGTGGTACAGGTTCAGGAAAAACCACCATGCTGAACGTGCTTGGAGGAAGAATGCCGAAGTCCCAGCGTCTCCTCATTATTGAAGATGCTGCTGAACTTCAGATTAAAGCAGAGCACGTTGTCCGCTTTGAAACCAGAAAAGCAAATCCTGATCGCGGGATCAGAGAAATTACAATTCGTGATCTTATGGAATCTGCCCTCCGACTTCGTCCTGACAGAATCATCGTGGGAGAGGTAAGGGGACCGGAAGCGCTTGATTTGTTGAATGCAATGAGTACCGGTCACGATGGTTCCATGGGAACTGTCCACGCCAACAGTCCGGATGGTGCCTGCACCAGAATTGAAACTCTCTGCCTTATGGGGGAAACGAATATTCCTCCTGACACGATCAAGAAGATGGTCGGTGATACGATCCAGCTAATCGTTCAATGCTCTCGCTATCATGATGGTGGACGAAGAACGTCGCACATTTCTGAAGTTCTCGGTGTTGATGTGAATGGTCGTTATGTGGTGCGGGATATTTTCCGCTGGGTTCAGACAGGTAAAGAAGCTGATGGAAGACTGGTCGGGGAAATGGTTCCAACAGGATACATTCCAAGCTTTTTTGAAGAGTTTGTTGCCAACAAACTTCCTTTCCCTAAAACAAATTTCAAGCCACCTGAATGGGCGGCCCCTCACTTTAAAAAAGTTGCTTAACGCTCTTTGACAGTGCGTGATGAGCCTTCTGAACTTCCAATAAGCTCAGGAGTAAGGTACCTTTTTAGCGAATGAAAAGGAGCCCTCATGAGCACGATTAAAAAGATTCACGCACGCCAGATCATGGATTCCCGTGGAAATCCGACTATCGAAGTGGATGTCTTCACGGAAAATGGTTATATGGGCCGGGCCTCTGTACCGTCCGGAGCTTCAACCGGAAGCCGCGAAGCCCTCGAACTCCGTGATGGTGATAAATCCATTTACATGGGTAAAGGTGTTCTCAAAGCTGTTGAGAACGTGAATAAAATTATTGCTCCCAAACTCATCGGCAAAAATGTTTTTGAACAACGTTCAATCGACAGTCTGATGCTTGAGCTGGATGGAACTGAAAATAAAGATAAGCTAGGTGCCAATGCTATTCTTGGTGTTTCGATGGCCGTATGTCGTGCTGGAGCATTGGAGAAGAAAAAACCGCTCTATCGTTATATGTCTGAAGATCTGAAATGTCCGAATGCTGTCGGCAAACTCAGACTTCCGACTCCACTCATGAACATCATCAATGGTGGTCAGCACGCTTCGAACAATCTTGATATTCAGGAATTCATGATTGTTCCTCACATGAAGAAAAGTTTCTCAGAAAATTTCCGTGCCGGTGTAGAGGTGTTTCATCACCTGAAGAAAGTCCTTCACGATAAAGGTCACTCTACGAACGTTGGCGATGAAGGTGGATTTGCTCCCAATCTGCGCGATCATGGCGAAGCGATCGAGTGTATTCTCGATGCGATCAAGAAGGCCGGATATATAGCGGGAACAGATATCTCTATCTCTCTCGATTGCGCTGCTTCGGAATTCTATGATGAAGCTTCGAAGAAATACAAAATGGGTGGTAAGGATTATACCAACGACGAAATGATTACTTATTACGAGAAACTCATGTCTTCCGCTCCTATCTATTCCATTGAAGATGGTTTTGATGAAAGCGACCGTGACGGCTTTATGAAGTTCCAGAAGCAACTCGGAAGTAAAGTTGTGAACGTCGGTGATGATTTATTTGTGACCAACGCGAAAATCCTCAAACGCGGAATCGACAACAAAGAAGCTAATGCCATCCTCGTGAAAGTGAACCAGATCGGCTCACTCTCAGAAACATTCGATACACTGAAGCTTGCTTTCGATAATGGCTTCAAGGCGATTATCTCCCACCGATCGGGTGAGACAGCTGATTCTTTCATCGCAGATCTGGCCGTCGCAAGCGGAGCTGGTCACATTAAGACTGGTTCAGCGTCACGTTCAGATCGCATGGAGAAATATAATCAACTTCTTAGGATTGAAGAGGAACTGGGCACTTCGGCGATCTATGACACCGTAAAGTAATGAATTAAAACGCAGGGGCACTAATTCCCCTGCGTTTTCTCTTGGAATCAAACCTCTTATCATCTTAAAATAGAACTAAGCTCCGACCCATTTCCCCTGGGGGTCATATGAAGACGAAGCTTTTTCTCGGCCTTACGTTTTATCCTGAAAACAGTTTTGCTAAGAACATCGAAAGTTTCAGAAAACGCTGTGATACCAAGTATCAGAGTAATCCCTATCTCCATCTCCCGATTGTGCCTCCATTTGAAATTGAAGTGACAGACGTTAAGGCACTTCAGCAGGAACTGGTGGAGGAACTCGAATCTTTTTACTTTGAAAACACTGCTAACCAATCGCTTAAATTCACCGGCATTGATGTTCAGGAACACAAAAAGAATAAAATTCTTTATCTCAATCCCGTTCTGGGTGAGGAACTGTCTTTTTGCCAGGAATCTCTCTTTTCGATCTGCCAGTCCTATATCCACGAGCGCGAGAAAAAGTTGAAGGACAATAAGAAAACATTTCTGACAATTGGTCGCTTTAACGGAGATATGGATCTTCATTCCTCCATTGATCTCGCCCGCCGGGAGTTTCAGGAGTTCACATCTCTTCCCTACGAGTCCATTTGCCTCTTCTCGAAGAACAACGGCAATTGGTACCGGGAAGCTGATCTCATGAGCTTTGAAAAACCTGTCGACACACTTTTGCAAAGTAGTCTTGTTTCCATATAATGGATGCATGAACCTCCTTTTCCTTATTGCTCTGCTTGGAACCTCCGCTCTGTGGGGGCAAACCAGTTACGTGCCGCCAACCCGTGTACTCAAAGAACGGGGCTCACAAATCTCCGGATCTGTGGATTACTTCAAGACATCCAAGGTATCAGATGAAAAAGGCCGCAAAGCAAGTCTGACAGATGGGCAGAGCTTCAATCGTTATCAGGGTGAAGTAAATGGTCTTTTCGGTCTCACAGATAACTTCAATGCCGGAATTGGATTCCGGTACAGGCATCAAACTTCATCCTTCAATGTCGGTAATGACGACTACAATGCCAAAGCATCCGGAGTGCAGTCCATTATCGCCAAAGTCCTCTATGGATTCGAACCCGTCGACCGGACTCAATTTACTCTTGAAGGTATGTTCCGTTACGTTCCATACACGAATGAAGAACTCCTTCTCACTTCCACAGACAGAAATAAACTCGTTCTTGGCGATGAAGGGAATGAATATTCTGTCGGCATAGGAATGACTTACTCATCGTTGTCGAATAATCATTACACTCTTCGTGGTGGCTGGAGAAGGCCAGGTGATGATCTCTCCACAGAATTTTACTGGAACGGTGAAATTGCACTTCAGTGGAGATGGATTGCAGCTCTGGCAGGTGTTGATGGCGTGACCTCACTTAAAAATTCAACTTATGAAAGTGATCCTGCTGATCGACCGAGATGGAACACAGGTGTCACCCAAATGTACAACTCCATCAATCGCGAATGGATGGCCCCTTATGTGGGACTTAACTTTGCTTTTTCCCCGGTGTGGAGAGTGGAGTTTAAGGTTTCACAAGTCGTCACAGGACGTTCAACGGATATTGGATCAGGCTTTGGCATCTCTCTTGTCCGCAGGATGGATCAGTCTGACGAAAAAATTATCGATTCCCAGTTCAAGTCTTACGACCTTGAAGCGACTGTCACTAAGGTCTCTGAAAAGAAAACCTATGTTGTCATCGATAAAGGGCTCAACGATGACATCGAAAAAGGCATGCGTTTTGACTTTTACGAATTCGATTATGTGGGAGGAAATATCCTCATTGCCAGAGGTGTTGTCCTCAAGGTGTCAGCAGACAAGTCCATCGTTAAACTTACCCACCGGTTCAACCTGGCCAAGGAAATCAAAGAAGGTTTAGTTGGCAGGGCCTCTTTGAAGTAAGTCGGGCGCCAAACCCATAACCCTGTGACTCTAAAGGTTGATCGTTTCGCTCGAGTGAGGGCAGAATTTTAGATAGTTGTAACCTATTGAACATCAGTTAGAATTTTAGAAAGACTTATTTCCAAGGACAGCTCATGAAGCTAAGACTCCTCTTTTTCATCCTTACGCTTATTTCTGCGACAGAAGTTTTCGCTAAGAGATTTGCCAGTAAGTACTGCGAATTTGAGCTTCCGCCTCAGTGGGAATGTGCGCTCGAAGGTTCTGAATATGTTTGCCAGTCGGAAAACGCTGACAGAAAAAAAGAAGCCATCATTATTCTCGCAGCAAAAATCCGCGGCGAGCAGGATAGCATTGATGAATATCAGGCCTATCTGAAAAAGAATAAGGAATACAACCTTCCGGGCGGAAAGAAGCAAATCTCTGAACCTAAAAATACCAAGCTCACAACCATCAGTGATCACCAGTGGGTCGATGCTCTTCATCTTGCTTCAGAAGTTCCTGGATTCTACACACGCTATCTCGCGACAGTGAAAGAAGATCTTGGTGTTGCTGTCACTTTCTCTGTAACAAAAGATCTCTATACTCAATACATTCCTGTTATCGATAAACTTGTTTCTACTCTCAGAGTTTTCCGTCAGAAGAAAACGGAACTTGCAAATATCAGAAACGGTGGAGCGACAGAGCCTACAGTATCTGATGAGTTCATCCCCAGTGCGGCCCAGGATCTTTCAGCGAACCGTACTCAAAAACGTGCTGACGATTCAGGTGACGACGACATGATGCTTGTGATCGCTGTCGTAGTGGTTGGAGCTGTCGTAGCTCTGATTATGAAAGGTCGTAAGAAGAAGGGGCCCGCGGGCAAAACCAAGAAGAAGCAATAAATATTGGCAACCACCTTCGAACACAGATTTAAGTTAATTTCATTAGTTACTCAAGTCCCGCCATCAGAATTCACCTTCTTGGCGGGACTTTTTTATTCCGGGGTAAAATAGGTCTATGAAAAAGTTATTTGCCGTTCTCATTGCGCTTCAACTCATGATCATTCCGATTCCAACCGCACATGCGGGTGGGCTTGGTGCCATGGCCAACCAGGTTCGCGGTATGGCCATTGCTGGAATTGGGGCAACCATACTGACCATTTGTCCTTTGGGGGGGTTGGCCCTCTCTGCTAAACTTTTCATGGCGGCAGGTGTGGTTTATCTCTTGGGAGAGATTGCTGCTGGTGGTGGTCAGAAAAGTTCTATCAAAGAAGATGGCGATAAGGTTGAGGGAACAACAAAAGGAAAGGGTGGAGAGACACAGCTTGCGACTCTCGAAGCTCAATTAAAAGATAAAGAAGGAAAGAAGAAAGTTGCTGATAAGCGCGCAATGTTCACAGCAGCCTCCATGGCATTGATGACTGCGGCTGCTGTCGCGGCTATCACGGAAATTCCACGTGAAGTTCCGCTTCATCCACTTTACTTACCTCCACTGGGATGTCTCCCTGCAACAGCCATGGCAACCGCAAAATTAAAAGCTGCTGCTATTGGTGCCGCTTTCTCATTCCTCGGTGGCGGAAAAATAACCGGCGCTCTCATTACTGGAATTGGTCTTTATACGATGGGTTTTTCGGCGCTGGTTGGGATGATGAATCTCGCGGCTGGGAGAGCGAAGGCATTCGGAGCTCTTGCTGTATTAACTGGTCTTGCTTTAATGGATGCCAAATCCGCATCCAGCAAACTGAGTAAAGAAATTGCAGACCTGAAGAAAGTTATTGCCCAATTTAAACTCGAGACGAATGGTGAAGGTAAACAAACCGAAGATACC
>JAYVHR010000038.1:0-2074 GCA_043771075.1 Bacteriovoracaceae bacterium | reverse complement strand
TACTGACGGAATGAATAAGTATAAAGAAATGTTCGCTAATGAGACGAAATGCAGAACTCTCGCAGATGCGATGAAAGATGCAGATGCGTTCATCGGTTGTTCGGCGAAAGGCCTCGTTTCAAAAGACATGGTGAAATCCATGGCCAAGAATCCGATCATCTTCGCGATGGCCAACCCTGATCCGGAAATTACTCCGGAAGAAGTGGCAGAAGTCCGTGATGATGCCATCATGGCAACCGGCCGCTCTGATTATCCGAACCAGGTGAATAACGTTCTCGGCTTCCCATTCATCTTCCGCGGAGCTCTTGATGTGCGCGCAAGAAAGATCAATGAAGAAATGAAGAAAGCTGCTGCTTACGCACTGGCAGGGCTCGCGAAAGAAGAAGTTCCGGATGATGTGAAACGCGCCTACGGAAATGAGGATTTCACGTTCGGAAGAAATTATCTCATTCCCAAGCCTTTCGATAAACGCGTTCTCACGCGTGTGGCTCCGGCAGTAGCAAAAGCCGCGATGGATTCAGGGGTGGCCCGTGTCCGCATTGAAGACATGAATGCTTATGCCAAATCTCTCCAGGAACGCCTGGGTCAGACCGGATCAATCATGAGAAACATCCGCTCGCGCCTCCCTGGTGCAGGTGGAGCGGATAAACCAAGAATCGTATTCCCGGAAGGAACAAACGCGCGCATTCTCAAGGCCGTTGCCATTCTCCGTGATGAAGGACTGATTCAGCCCATCCTTCTTGGTAACAAGAAAGTTATTCACAAGAAAATGGATGCCCTGGGAGTATCGAGCCTCAAGGACATTGAAGTTATCTCGGCAGAAGACTCTCCGAAATATGAAGACTACGTAAAAGAGTTCTTTGTTCTTCGTCAGAGAAAAGGTGTTTCTTATAACTACGCCAAGGACACTCTGAAGCGCGGAAACTATTACGGCTCAATGATGGTGAAGATGGGCGATGCAGACGGGATGATTACCGGAGCTACCCAGAACTATCCGGAATGCGTTCGTCCGATCATGAAGACCATCGGCACCCATACCCCGGGTAAATCAAAAGTTGCCGGGATCATGATGCTTGTCTTCAAGTCACGTGTTGTTTTCCTCGCTGACTGTACCGTTCAGATGAATCCGGATGCCAATGACCTCGCAGATATCGCTGTGAACGCTGCCCAGATGTACCGGAACGTAATGAAAGCTGAGCCAAGAGTGGCATTCCTTTCTTACTCAAACTTCGGATCAAACCGCGAAGGAACAGCTTCAAAAATGGCCGAAGCAGTGAAAATCGCCAAACAGAAAGATCCGACATTGATTGCTGACGGTGAAATGCAGGCCGATGTTGCCACGAATACAGATATCATGAAGAACCTTTTTGATTTCTGCACCCTTGATAAAGCGGCTGACGTTCTGATTTTCCCGGATCTCAATTCAGCGAACATCAGTTACAAGCTTCTCGCCCAGCTGGGTGGAGCGACACCAATCGGTCCAATCCTTCTTCCACTCCGCTACGCGATCAACATTGTTCAGCGGACGTCGACGATTGATGAAATCGTCAACATGTCTCACCTCACGGCGCTAATCTCTCAGGAGATCAAGGCCTATAAAGCTAACAAGCATTCTTAAGGAGAATATATGGCATTCGATAAAAAAATCATCGCAACTGATAAAGCTCCCGCAGCTGTAGGAACATACTCACAAGGTGTTTTCCATAACGGTGTTTATTATTTCTCAGGACAAATCGGCCTTGATGCCAAGACCGGTGAAATGGCGAACGGCTTTGACGGCCAGCTCGACAACATCATGAAAAACATTGATGGCCTACTTCAGTCGCAGGATCTCACTCGCGCGAACATCATTAAAACGACAGTTTTCATGACTGACCTCGCTCAGTTCGGAAAAGTGAACGAAGCTTATACTAAGTTCTTCACCGCTCCTTATCCCGCAAGATCAACAGTCCAGGTTGCTGCTCTCCCTAAGGGCGCAGTGGTTGAAATCGAAGTGGTGGCGGCTAAATAATGTTCGGACGGAAATATACTTTCGAGAGTAAGACAACGAGACTGAAGCGCATCTTCATTGGTG
>JAYVHR010000037.1:0-7361 GCA_043771075.1 Bacteriovoracaceae bacterium | reverse complement strand
AAAACCGCGGCAGAACTGAGAGTCGGAAGAGTTAAAGAGATCATTACGAATAATATTTTCATGGTTCCCCCAAGGAAATGAATGGCCCTTTATAGGAGGGAGAACTCCTTCCGTCACTCTCTAAGTTCTTGCAATCTTAAGCAAATCTCGGGGTCAAAAAGCACCGGTCTGTAATCACTACAATATTCCACCGCTCGATTATATTCCGTGATTAAATCCGCCCCCTATGAAGACATTAATTGCAATTAGTTTTCTCTTCACCACTACTCTTACTTTCGCCTGCGCGGACCTGAAGAACAGGCCACGTTACTTCACGCAAAAAGATATCAGCTGCGGAACGATCGTGAACAAGATCATCGAACCCAAGATCATTATCGGTGGAAAGCAGTATGCCCTCGCACTCGACATGGGTGACATGTATGGAGAATGCCCGGATCCGAAAGTGGGTTGCTATACTCCCTACATTAATCTTCAGAGACGCGGGAATGCCATCTGCAAGGCCTACGGTATGGGTCCATATGCAAAGTCCAACAGCTGGAGTCCGCTTTTTCACTACTCTCACAGCACTCCGGATGTCATGGCGAGACTCAAACGCGTAAACCCGACGACGTTTGCCCCGGCGCTTGTGGAAATCAATCATAGCCGTTCCGATTACACAGAGGTCCGGGAACTCTGGTGTCATAAGACCTACCCCAAACGCTGATTCTCCCTTAAACTATTTCCATGATCAGAATAGTTATCAAGGTGGGCTCGCTCACGGTCACTGATGAGGCCGGCGGAGTCTCTCCCATTAAAATTGAAAAGATTGTCGCTGAACTTCTGGCACTTAAGGCCAGAGGCTACTTTCCCATTCTCGTGAGCTCTGGTGCCGTGAACTCAGGTCGCTCACATATCAAAAAGCCTGATGAAAAAAAGATGATGATTTCCTATCAGCAGGCCGCCGCAGCTGTCGGACAGCCACTGCTCATGAAAGCGTATATCGATGCTCTGGCAAAACATCATGCTAACTGCGCGCAGATTCTCGTTACTCACGAGGACTTTAAGGAAAGAAAACGCTTCCTTAATATCCGGAACACAATCAATCGCCTCGTTTCCAACGATGTTCTTCCGATCGTCAATGAGAACGATACTGTTTCGTACGATGAAATTACTGTGGGTGATAATGATCAGCTCGCGGTGATGATGACGGAAGCTACTGATGCCGAAAAACTTATTCTTCTGACGGAAGCTGATGGTCTCTATAATAAAAATCCCAAAGAAGCAGATGCTATCCGCTTTGATGTTGTCGACTTCAAGGATGATTTCTCAGGCGTGAAATTTGCCGCAAAAACTTCTGTTGGTCGCGGGGGAATGGATACAAAACTCAAGGCCGTGAGAAAACTCACTCCGCTGGGCGTGGACGTCATCATCGGAACTTTTCTGACTGAGAGTCCGCTCACGAGACTGCTGGATAAAGAAGGTGGAACATTATTTAAGGGCAATCCCGATAAACAAAAATCGCGCCGAAAATCCTGGCTTTCAACTGTCGCTAAAAATGAATGCTGGGTGGTGGTGGATGAAGGTTGCGAGAAAGCACTTTCCGATCAGAACACTTCGCTCCTTCCGATCGGGATTAAGAAAGTTCAGGGCGTATTTAAGCGCGGCGATGTCATCCAGGTAAAACATAAGAACAAAATTATCGCTGTGGGAATCTCCGAGTATGATCATCGGGAGCTGGAACTAATCAAAGGTAAGAAATCGTCTGAAATCGCTTCCCTGATCGAGAATCCGCCGTCAAAAGTTGCCATTCATAAGGATAATCTCCTCGTGAAAAAGGATCATTGATTCTGTTTTCCGGCCGTGCCTATAATTATGAGAGAAGGCTGGATACCCAGTCTTCTGGCCCGGCAGGACCCGCATCTTCACGGCAGGTGGAACGAAAGTGAAGATGCGCTCCACGTCCTCATTCAAAAACCACTCCTCTCTCCCTGAAAATAATCCCTGAATTTCACGAGCCTTCGACTCACTCCATTAGAATTTCTCCCTTATCGGCAAAGGTCTTTAGCGATAAGATGTTCGCCATATGACAGTCACAGAAATTGCCCAAAAGGCGAAACAAACAGCTTTAAAGCTCCAGTCACTTCCTGAAGATCAGAGAGTGAAAGCTCTCAATGCTTTGGGACATGCACTCTTAAAAAACTCCGCAATGATTCTGGAAGCGAATGCCAAAGATCTTGCCGCCGCTAAGAAGAGTAAACTCTCGGCCGCGATGGTGGATCGTCTGACACTCTCGGAAAAATCAATCCAGGGTTTGAAAGAGATGTGCACATCGATTGCCGCTCAACCGCGGGTAGTGGGACAAATCGTTGAGGAGTTCACCAGACCCAATGGTTTAAGAATTCAGAAGCAAAGAATTCCCATTGGTGTGATCGGGATGATTTTCGAGTCACGTCCGAATGTGCTTATTGATGGAGCAGCTCTCGCGATTAAATCGGGCAATGCGATTATTCTCAAGGGCGGAAAAGAAGCTCAATATTCGAATCGCGCTCTCATGGATGTGATTGAAGAGTCAGTGTTTAAAATTCTCCCGGAAGGTTGTATCTCGCTCATTGAAACCCGCGAAGATGTCACAGAACTTTTGAAGCTCAATCAATACATTGATCTCATGGTTCCGCGCGGTGGAAGTGCTCTCATCGATCACGTGAGAAAAAATGCGACGATGCCGGTGGTGGCCCACGACAAAGGTCTCTGCCATATTTACGTTCACAAAGATGCCGACGTAAAAAGAGTCATCCCGATAATTCTCAACGCTAAAGTCAGCCGCCCCGGTGTCTGCAATGCTGTCGAGACTCTCCTCATTCATACAGATTATCCGGAGAAGGATCAGGTTATCGCTGCACTCAAAGCTGAGAGCGTAGAAATCCGTGAAACTTTTGATACGGAATATCTCGACAAGATTATTTCGCTGAAAATTGTTTCAGATGAATACGAGGCGATCTCTCACATTCAGCAATACGGATCTCACCATACGGAAGCGATTCTTGCGAAAGATTACAAAGTCATCGAACTGTTTATGAATTCTCTCGATGCTTCGGCCATCGTGGTGAATGCTTCCACCAGATTCAACGACGGAGGCGAGCTTGGTCTTGGTGCCGAACTCGGCATCTCAACTTCAAAGCTCCATGCCTACGGACCGATGGGTGCAAAAGAAATGACCACTACCCGCTTCCTTGTGACAGGAAACGGACAAATCAGATAGAGGATTGTTATGGCATCATTTGACTTAGTTTCGAGAATTGATGAAATGGAGCTTCAGAATGCTCTGAAGAACACTGAGAAAATGATTCTTGGCCGGTATGACTTCAAGGGTTCTGATGCCAAAGCTGAGCATAAAGAAAAAGAAGGGATCATCGAGATCCGCGCCGAAGATGAGATGAAGGTGAAGGCCGTTCTCGATATTCTTCAGACCAATATGGGAAAGCGGGGCATTGGTGTCCGCGGGATGAAAGTCTCCGAAATTGAAAATTCAGGACTAAAAAGCAAGAAACTTACCCTCACTCTCTCTTCGGGTTTTGATAAAGACGCTCAGAAACTCATGAACCGGCTTATAAAAGAGTCTGGATTCAAGGGCAAAACGCAGTACATGGATGAGAAGTACCGCTGTGAAAGTAAGAGCATCGATGAACTTCAGGAACTTTATCAGCACTTAAGAACTCACAAAGATATGAATCTAGAACTCCGTATGGAAAATATGAAAAGGTAAAAAAATGAGCGCAACACCGATGATGGATCAAGTGAACAACGATATTAAAGATGCAATGAGAGCAAAGGACGCGATGAAACTCGAGGCCCTGCGTATGCTGAAAGCTGAATTCATCAAGAACAACACTGCCGCAAAACCCACTGATGAACTCTCCATCACAGTTTCATATGCTAAACGTCTTTCTGATTCACTGGAGATGTACAAGTCAGGCACTGAGGCCCACGACAAACTTTTAAAAGAGATCGACATCATCAAGGTCTATCTTCCGAAAGCGATGACCGAAGCAGAAGTTGTTTCTCTCATCAATGACTTCAAGGCCAAAGGTGCCAAAGACATGGGTTCGCTTATGAAGGAACTTCAGCCACAGATCAAAGGTAAGTTTGACGGCAAACGCGCTTCTGAATTAGTGAAAGCTGCGTTCGCTTAATGGGGATTCAGAGCTTCGGAGAGAACTATAATCCGGACAAGCTCTATCTCGCGCGGGAAACTGCGCGGGCCCTGACCTATGAACTCGCTTCCATGATCCGACCTGGAATGATCGAGGCCGATGCTCACCGGATGTACAAAGAACTCTCCGTTAAACACGGAGTAGAAAAGCAGTGGCATCCGGCGAAGCTCCGTTTTGGGGCGAACACACTCAAGAATTTTAAAGACGAGTCAGAACCGCACGTTCTTCAGGAAGAAGATATTTTCTTCATCGATATCGGTCCTGTTCTCCAGGGTCATGAGGCCGATTACGGCGAAACGTTTTCGATTGGTTCTCAGTTTGATCACAAGCACATCGCCGATTGTTCAAAAAAAGTCTTCCATGAAGTTGGTGAACACTGGCTCACCTTCCGTCCCTCAGGCCCTGAGCTCTATGAGTTTGCAAAAGAGCGCGCCGAACATTACGGATATCATCTCAATATGGGAAGTGACGGTCACCGGATCGGAGACTTCCCTCATCATGTTCATTTCAAGGGCGCTTTAGTTGAACTCGAAGAACAGATTGTACCTGATGCCTGGATTCTTGAGATCCATCTCTGGGATCCGAAAAGAAAATTCGGGGCCTTCTTTGAGGACATCCTCACTGACCAGACTCTCGACTGATTATTCCTACAAAGTTTTTTTGAGTAATTGCGAAAACTCTCCACGGATTTTCGTCGCTACTTTTCTTTCTGAAAGATAAAGTCTTTCGCCTTCTTTGCAGTCAGGTACTTTACCCTTGATTTCTGCAGACATCTTTCGGGCATAGTCCTCTCCTTCCTTTCTCATCTTATCGAGCTTCTTCTTATCCGGATTCAATATGCCGTGAAGTCTCGCGTTTCCATTACGCTCAAAGCAACCAGTACGTTCAGCATGTTCTGGTTTTCTTTCACACTGTACCGGAAAAACATTGTCACAAACCGGAACCGACATATCAGGTTTGTTCACACAACTCGCCCGCCACTTTTCGAGAATGGAATGATTTAATTCAAGACCCAGTTTGTTTGTATCGAAGCCGGCCAGGACATCAATAGTTTTCAGCCGGTATGGATAAACTTCATCGGTCTCAGATTCAGTGACGTTTTTTTTCAGGAAGTCGTTGGTGTAGGATTGGCATTCTTCAAGTGTGATTGAAAAGGCAGGTGAACACATGAGGAAGAAGACAGGCAGAAGAAGAAACTTCATAAATCCCTCCGGATGTACTTGTCTTCTGATTAAGCGCCTGAATCTGCGGAGGGACAATGGGTCTTTTGCTGAATTAATCTGACATTCTGGTCAAATAAGAAAACCCCTCGGGGGGACGAGGGGTTTTCTTATCTATAGCTGAATGCGAAGTCTATCGTCTCGCAACAGTGATTTCGATACCTTTTTTAACTTGTGAATACCATGTCTTCGATTCGTCTTCCACGAGGTTCGCAAGCTTTGCCTGGGCCTGAAGAGCAGGGAGCCGTTGAGCAGTTTCAATTTTTACAACGTTCACTGAGAAGAGAAAGCAGATGGCGATGGCCGGTGCGAATACTGCTGTGATTGTTCTGAGATTTTTCATGTCTTTCTCCTCGTACTTCCAGTTAACGAATCCTTTCTTGTTGCCGCCATCAAAATCCATTTGATGTCTCCTTGTCATGTTAGCTTCCTGCTGTCGTCTTCGAGTATCCGTCCTGGACTCCCGTTGAAAACTATAAAGCAGGATTCGTGCCAACACGTTTCATAAACTTTTAGCAACTTGGATTAGGCAAAAATTTCAGAGTGGTGATGTGGCCCCGTGATCAGTGCCACCAGAGTCAGAAAGTAGGGCCGATATGTGCCTCTTTCAAGTTTTGAGGAGAAGATTCTTAAACTTAGAATTGAATTTGGTCTCTGTAAGAATCGTTTTTAGAAAAAAGAAAAAAAAAGGCTCCGTGAGCGGAGCCTTCTTGTGATTAAATTTCATATAATTTTTACTTTGCGACAACTGCGACTTTTCGGTGGGTCGAGTGCTGGAGAAACAAGCTCACCAGCAGCATCGCCATCATTCCTGCTAAAACTGCCATCATTTCCATCTGAAGCTCCTTTTTAGTAGTGTTCGCATCCTGCGAATCCGAAGAAGTTCTCCATCCTGGTGATCTTCATTGATTCTCTATGAGCACGAATCGTGCCAATACCTAATTGAGAGAGTTCAGTAATTTAGCCTCATCATAAACGGCACCATGGCCAGAGTGGCCCGAATCAAAATGATCCTGCTAGAGCCATGAACTACGAGTGAAGAGGTACCAATCAAGCTGGCGGTTGGAGCTGTAAATGTCGAGGTGAGGTTTTTGAAAGTTCGGGGAAAAGAACGAAGGCTCCGTGAGGGAGCCTTCGTTTATTTTGAGACTGTAATCTTCTTGAGTGTAGAGTGTTGCAGAAACATGCTTACTGCCAGTAGTGCCGCCATTGCCGAAAAAAGTGCCATCATTTCCATTGAAAGACTCCTTGTACATACCGGCCTCCTTGCCTTCATCTCGAGTCCCTCATCCTGAAGGTCTCGTTGTTGGAATCCTATAGAGCAGGAATCATGCCAAGTGTTTTGCTCTGTTTTCGGGGGGGTATTTCAGAAAAAGGGCCGGAGTGACCTCACCTGTTTGGCCCTGAGTGGCCAGGTTGGCCATTAGACTCCCGAGGAGGCCCAAATAAAAAATCCAGGCACAAAGGCCTGGACTATTTTGAAAAGCGTTTTAAAGGAAAGGGAGACTACTTCTTACTGGAGTGAAACTTCTGAAACATAAATGTGAAACTGATAGCGAGAAGAACAACCGCTCCAATCCCTAATACACCAGCGTCCATAACAATTTCCTCCTGAAAAAAAGGTGGTTCATCCATGAACCAAGTGGGCCCTTACCTTGGACTCTCACTGCTCAACGTCCGTGAGGCTTCTACTTATTAACTTCATTCTTTGAAGTACGACTTTCCTACCATCCTGGCTGGGTCGTCGTTCTTGTTATTAGGTAAAGCATAAAGCATGCCAAGGTGAATGCAAGCGTTACGCGTATTTGTGAATAGAGTACTGATTGAATCGGGGCCAGCGTGCGCCCTTTCAGTGCCACAATGGTGGTGCGGATTTTCCGATCTATATAGACGGAATATACATAGGACCAACTTGTAGGGACATAGTAAGGATATTTGATAAAAATTTTTT
>JAYVHR010000036.1:0-4617 GCA_043771075.1 Bacteriovoracaceae bacterium | reverse complement strand
AGGAACGAGTTCGCAAAGTTTCCGGCTTCTCTTCATAGCGAAATGATGAGGGCTGGTAACAAGATTCATATTATGGAAGGCAATGGTGTGACCGTCGATCCTACGTGGAGTCCGACTCACGAAAAAACATTTGATGGCCGTCCATGGTCAGAAGTTCCGGGCGGAGGCGGGTCAACGGCCAGAGGTTATCAGAAATCACCGACCAGAATAGTGATTAACAATTTTTATTCACATCATGGATCTTCCAATTTATTTCTTCACGAACATGGACACAGTCTTGATTCGATCAATTCCCTTCATGGAATTTCTAATTCCCAGGTGTGGTCAGATCTCATGACTTCCGAAACCGGAGTTCAGGCCTTCCTCACGGATATTTGTGGTACGTATTGTACGGAAAATGTGGAAGAAGGATTTGCTGAGCTGTTTGCTAACTTCCATGCCTGTCCAGAATCCCGTACTCAGCTTGAAAATGAGCTCCCCAAGGTCGCTGACTTCTTCACCCGCTTCACATCAACGAAGAAACTGGACAGGATCTGGGAAGACCAATCCACATCTGTTGTCAGTGAGAGCCGCGCAGACCGCATAAGAAGACGTGGCGAACAGGTCCGGAATCGTGCGGCTGATATTTTTGGCCGTTACTTTCCCGACCGCGAATAGACACTCTCTTCCGGTAAATTTATGATGGGGGACATGAAACACCCTTTTGTTAAGTATTCCGGCAACGGTAACGACTTCATCATTCTGGAAGAATCGCCGGCATTGTCACTCACCTCCGAATTTATCAATCGCATCTGCAATCGTCATTTTGGCATCGGTGCTGATGGCGTTCTCATCCTGGGAAATGCAGAGGGTGTTGATGGCACGATGAGAATCTTCAATGCTGATGGTGGTGAAGCTGAGATGTGCGGGAACGGACTCCGTTGTCTCGCCACTTATCTCGATACGAAAGGCTCCAAAAATTCATTCACGATCAAGACGATGAACAATATTTATGGAGTGATGAAGCGCAATGGGCAGTTTGCCATTATCATGAATGACATCAAGGATAAGGATGCTGTCGATCTTTCTGAGTTCAATGCGTTTGAAAAAAAGTTTTATATCAATACCGGAGTTCCTCATCTCATTTTCCTCGGAAAAGAGATTAAAGAAATCGACATAAAAAAGACCGCTCCTCACTACCGCTTTCATGCTATTTTTCCGCGTGGAACAAATGTGAGTTTTGTAGAAGTTCTTCCGGGCAATCAATCGGCCTATGTCCGCACTTATGAAAGAGGGGTCGAGGACGAAACCCATTCCTGCGGAACTGGACTAACGGCTTCCGGACTCGCTCTGGCCGATTGGTTCGGATGGAAAGGGGATATAAACCTGCAAACTCTCGGTGGAAGTCAGACCGTTTGTGTGGATGAGTATGTTTATTATTCCGGAGAAGTGACCTTCTGCTTTTCGGGCGAAGTGAACCAGTGAAAGAGAGACTCGATAAAATTCTGACTGACCGGAAGCTCGTGGTCACGCGGTCTCAGGCGAAAAGCCTGATTGAGAAAGGTGATGTCACTGTTAATGGAAAAGTTATCCAGAAAGCAGGAGAACAGGTCGACACGGAATCGGAAATCAAAATACATTCTGAAATTTATGTCGGTCGGGGAGCTTTCAAGCTGAAGAAGGCCCTGGAAGAATTTCATGTCGATGTGAAAGATAAGATAATTCTTGATGTGGGTGCCAGTACGGGGGGATTTACCGAAATTCTTCTTTCCGGGGGTGCCCAGCTTATCTATGCCATTGATGTAGGAAGAGACCAGCTGGCCATGAAACTAAGAAACGATCCACGTGTAAAAAATCTTGAAGGCACAAACATTAAAGACGTTTCGACTCTTCCGGATCTCGCTGATGGGGCTGTAATGGATCTTTCTTTTATCTCAATTACGAAAGTTCTTACTTCAGTCAAACGCTTGCTGAAACCAGGTGGTTTTCTCATCGCTCTTGTCAAACCCCAATTCGAAGTGGGTCTTGAGCGATTGCCAAAAGATGGCGTCGTGAAGGATGAAAAACTCCGTGCCCAGGTGCTGAATGAGATTATCGTGGCTGCAGTAAATGATGAATGGATTCATCACAGGACAATTGTTTCTCCGATAGAGGGAAAGTCCGGCAACGTCGAATATCTCGCTTATTTTTCCCGCTAGAGATCGAAGTCGTATCTCATATTGAGAGCATTGATCGTGTTGTTCTCAGGGAGACCGGAAAGAGTTTTCCAGAGCCTGTCGCGCTGGAAGATGAAATTGTAATCAAAGAAGAAATTATTCGTCACATTGAAGATGAGCTTAAAGTCATTGGTGAGATTCATGTTGCCCGCATCCAGGCGCCACGTCGCCAGTTCCTGAAACGGGCGATACCACAGAAGATTTTCCACAGAGATTTTATCATTCACTTTGGTGCGGAAACCAAAACGGACTCCGTGACGGAGACCATTTTTCTTCACCTGACTGCGGGATCCGTCGGCATTGGAAATATCAGTTGTCCGGGTATCGTAAAGCGGGATGTAGGAGAGATCCACGTATTCCCAGGTCTTCGATTCCAGAATGTGCCACGTAAAACCAAGTACCCCATATTGCCAATGGCCTTTGGGTGTTCCTAAGGAACTGAAGCGGGTTGAGTTGTAGTTTAATACAGAAAGAGAAGAGAGCCAGGGTTTCAGGCGATAAACAGAAAACTGCGCATTCCCGGTTGTACTGCGGGTGGAAACGGATTTTTTATTCTCGGGATCAGTCAGTTTTGTTTGTTGCTGTTCAAACTGAGTGATCAGACGGTACCGGACTCCGAAATTTCCACCACGAAAACCATAACGGAGACTTTCTCCGTCATTGATCGACTGGCGTGTAAATGGAGATGCGTATACAGAGAAGCGGTAATCAGAAAGATCCTGTTGCAACTGATCTCTTATGATCGCGCGTTCAATAAAAAGTTTTTCTTCGCGGGGACCGGAAGCTTCCAGCAGATCTCTTTCTGTGAGTCTTTGCGGAAGATCACGTTTCACTTCGAAGGGATTGGGTCCCGGATCGGTTTTTGGCTTCTCGTCAGCGAAACTGATTTCTTCATCGCGGATTTTTGAGTTCTGATAGGGGATTTCACGATCAGCAAGACCAGCGATGGTGTAAGTCAGATCCTGCGAGAAAAGTGAGCCGTTTGGAATACGATATAACTTCCAGTAGGAAGTTGTGGCCTTGGCCTGAAGACAGATCGCGCGCGAACTGTAACCTTCACTTTCGAGGGAAAATTTCACATGGTCGTTGCGAAGAAGTCCGTCTTCAATTCCGCGATCCACCAGGATGATATTTTTGGGAAGAACTTTCAGAATTTTAACGTTCTTCAACTGCTCAAAGGACGAGAGCGCCGAAGCCGTAAGCGAAATGAATAAAACCGAAAGGATCCACATGTATACCAGTGTAATCCATTTCGGTTTTTTTAAAAGTTATTAGTAGTTAAGGACAGAGATAACCGGTAAACCGTCTTCTTTAAACTTATTCAAAAAAGTCAGGTTAATCAGAAGGCTCATATGAACCACTTTGAGATCATTCTTCTCACAAAGTTTCATCGCTGCCTTGAGAGTTCCGCCGGTAGCGAGAACATCGTCCACCAGAACAACCCGGGCGGCTTTCTTATTCTCGATCATCTCCAGCGTATCTGTTCCGTATTCAAGTGCGTAGGATTCAGCGATCACCGGTGGAGGAAGTTTTCCTTTCTTTCTCATGGGAACAAAACCCTTTCCGTGCATTTGGGCCATCGCCGCACCAAGAATAAATCCGCGTGCCTCAATTCCCACAACCAGATCGATGTTTTTCCAGTCGATTCCCTGAGACATAGCTGTGATGACTTCCGGGAAACGCTCCGTCAGAAGCGGTGTGATATCTTTAAAAATTACGCCTGCTTTCGGAAAATCAGGAACATTCCGTATGTGTGTTTCAAATGGGTGCATGAGTCGCTCCGGTCTTAGGTTTAAATCAATATACTGTAAGACATTATTAAATTCAAAACTCATTCTCATTCTTTATATTGGCCATCCGTCGGGCTCAACTCCGATTTTCTCTTTTACCCGTTTATGACATTTACTCGAGGTTTTTATATGGAAGAAAAACCAGTCATCATCATTGGTGGCGGACTCTGGGGAACCCTGCTGGCGTTGCGGATTCGCGAATGCCTCCCACATGTGGCCCTGAGGCTTTATGAGCCAAGTGCCCAGCTAGGTGAGAAACTCTCAGTCTCATTTCATGAGTCGGATGTGAGTCAGGAAGCACTAAAGTGGCTTTCTCCCTTTATTTCCCGTCGCTGGAACGATTTCGAAGTGAGTTTCCCGAAATATACAAAGAAGAACACTCACATGCTTTGTACGATGGAGCCTTCGCACTTTCATGCTGTCGCAAGGGAGAAACTGGGTTCTAACACTGTCTTCCTCAATCGTGACATCACTCCGGAAGAAGCAATTAAAGAAGGATCATTTGTTATTGATACTGTTGCGCGGGGATATTACAAGGGCCTCGGCTACCAGAAAACCCATGGTCTGATCGTAAAACTCATTCACCCTCATCGACTGACCAGTCCGGTGACTATGGACGCTTCAGTCGAACA
>JAYVHR010000035.1:0-10275 GCA_043771075.1 Bacteriovoracaceae bacterium | reverse complement strand
CGGAACGATTCCGCGTCCGTATTAAACCTTTGAGAAAGTGCCAGTGGAACATTAAAAGTGGCGATAAAATCCGACCAGAATTTCTCTTCCACCGCAGCAACTGCGACGTAATTTCCGTCTAAACAGCGATAGAGACAATAGCATGGGTATGCGCCGTTATGCAGAAATTTTGTCCGTTTCTGAGTTCTTAATTCTTGAGACCAGAAAGGATGAAATATAGCTTCTGCTGTGTCGTGCAGATAACTTACTGTTTTGACGAGTGACTTTGATTTCTTCGAAGCGATGATATTCGCAAGAATCTGAGTCGCCACTTGTTGTCCAAAAGCAATTCCTGCAACTGGCAAAAAAGGGGGAGGGACAACGGCATTTGTTTCATGCGCCACATGGAGAGAAAGAAATCCACTAATCGCAAGTGCATTCAGATCGTGCATGGCCTTGTTGTGAGTGGAAGATGCTTCCAGTTCCACGACCGCTAATTCTCTCATCAGGTTTTCATCATTCAGGCCCAAAGTCGTTTTCAACTTTGGTGACAGTGAAAGAAGAATTCCGTCTGCGTCTGCGATAATATCGGCAATTTTTTTTTTAATGTCGGGACTTTTAAAATCAAGACGGATGATTTTCTTTTTTCCGTTCAGTTCTTCATACCAGTTTTCAAAACTACGGTCGAATTCAGAAAACATCCCGGACAAAAAAGGGTCCTTATGTTTCTCGTCTTCAATCTTGATAACTTCGGCACCGAGTTCCTGGAGTATTTTTCCCGCAAGAGGTCCCGGCAAGCGATGAGTGAGATCGATGATCTTGAGTCCATTAAGCATCTTTTTCTTCTCTCACCTGAAAGAGTGACTGGAATTTCTCAAAGCCTTTTCCTTCTGCTTCACAGGAGTCAGGAGTGCAGATCTGGAATGAATCATCTCCGCGATTGTGATAATCCATTACGAAGCGATTAAAGAAATGAAGTCTCATATCCTGAAACTCTTTCATCTCATTCCAGCTATCGGGAACTTCAATCTTTCTGAAAATATTCTGTGGATATGTAAACGCCCTGAGACCTTCTCCGTGACCCAGTGGAGAGGTGAGTGTGAACTGAATCATGTCCTTCAGCTTTTCACCGAAAACAGTCTCCGGCCTGAATTCTGCGCGGAAAACGGAAAGCCTTGAGAGAAGTATCACGAGAGTCATCGCAGGAGAGCGATAAGACTGATCATAGAGTGGAGCTTTCTGTCTTTCAAAGTGAGTAGGACCCAGCGCTGTCAGATAAAGCTCCCCTTCACTCATGAAATTCTTCAGAGTGAAATCGGCCGTCTCTAGAGCATTCGTTTTAAAAATTGCATTGCCGGTGATTTCATAAAGTCTCAGCTGGCTTTCAGCAAAGTTTACATAATCTTCGAGATAAACTGGCTGGTTATCGAGCGTGGTAGAATGTCTGATAAGGTGACGTCCGTCTTTTTCCACAAGGAAAGTTTTGAGACATCCTTCAATCGTCGGTTGGATCAATGCAAAGGCTTCGTTCTGAATGACGTCAATCTGACAGTATTGAACAACATCGACTAATGCCGAGATCATCATGAAGTTCCAGCTTGCGAGTCCCTTCCTGTCAGTAGCAGGTGGCATGCGGTACTTTCTGATCTCGAGAAGTCTTCTTCTGATCTCACGAATCTCCTGCCAACCGTCCTGCAGGTAGTACTCATTCTTCATTTCAGGATTTAATGAAATGACATTGAGTCCATGGTCAAAGTTACCCTTGTCTGTGATCTGAAAAACTTTCAAGTAATAATCGAGTTTTGCTCGCTGAGCTTCGGGAGCTTCCTGAAAGCTTTCAATAAACTCTTCTTTCGAGAAGGTAAAATAAAGTCCTTCTGTCCCTTCTGAGTCAGCATCCTGGGCACTGAAGAAGTATCCGCTTTCATCTACCATCTCAGTCCGGAGATAGTCGATCGTCTGGAGAATTCCATCGTATACAATGGGGGCCGGATAAAACTGTGATAGACGGGAAAGAACTTTCAGAAGCCCTGCCTGGTCATAGAGCATTTTCTCAAAGTGAGGGACCATAAATTTCGGATCAGTTGAATAACGGTGAATTCCACCCTTCACGTGATCGTACAAACCGCCCATGAGCATTTTTTCCATTGAGTCAGCAATATGTTTACCCAGGTCCTGTGGAATCATACCTTCCAGAATCTGTTCACAGGCCCATTCATAAAATGCGAAATGCGGAAACTTCGGAGCTTCACCGTATCCCCCGTTTTTGACGTCAGCAAAATTCTTCAGGGCATTCATAACTGCTGATGGAGGAGGGAAATGTCCCTGAAACTGAACTTTCTTTTCCAGAGTTTGAGGTGTGTTGATTTCAGACATCAATTTCTGTGCACTTTCTGCTACAGCTTGTGGATTCGATTTAAAGAGGTCGGTGATGTGTTTCGTGATGTCCATAAAACTTGGAAGGCCCTGTCGTCCGACTTTTGGAAAATAGGTTCCGGCAAAAAATGGCTTTCCATCCGGAGTAAGGAAAATATTGAGGGGCCATCCCCCCCGGCCGGTCATGACTGAACAGGCGGCCTGAAAGTATTGATCGATGTCCGGATATTCTTCGCGATCGATCTTGATGGAGACGAAATGATCATTCAGGAACTTAGCAGTAGTCTCATCTTCGAACGATTCATGGGCCATGACATGGCACCAGTGACAAGAAGAGTACCCAATAGACACAAAAACGAGCTTGTTTAGCTCTTTCGCCTTATTAAGGGCTTGTTCCCCAAATGGCCACCAATGCACAGGATTTTCAGCATGTTGCTTGAGGTAAAGAGACTTCTCTAAAGACAGTTTATTTTCACTCATAAAACCCCGGAATTTGGTGTGCGGCGAGATCATGTTACTTTGTCGGTATCAATCTTCAATGGTTTATCTCAGCTTGGTCAAGGGAATTTGCCAAGCAAGACAGTGCGGGATATAAGCGAGGTTATGATGGAACCGACGACCGTAGATGCAAGCGTCCTAGAAAGCCTTGCAGTATCGGCGGAGGAAAAGCCTAAGAAATCTTTTCTGGGCCAATTCTTCTCCACTTATAAAATACCGTTCTTCTCTCTGATCCTGTTTGGCTCATTTGCCATGCGGGCCCTTTATCCAGAGACCTTCTCTTTTGGATTCAAGCGTCAGAAAAGTTACCGCTTTAAAAGCGACAGCTTAGGCTTTTTCATCGGCGACATCAGCTTCTTTGCCAATAATTCTTATGAAGAAGCTGAAGCCGAAATGGTTGGGCTCTTTCCGCCAAAAATTCAGAAGAAAGTGAAGAAGGTTATCCGCCCGGTGCTCATCCTTTGTGAGAAGCATCAGCTCGATCCTTTCTGGGTACTTTCCATGATGTGGACCGAGTCTGACTTTAAGACCGATGCTCTTTCTAAAAAAGGTGCCCGCGGATTAATGCAGCTCATGCCGCAGACTTATATGGAGACCCTGGCCGAGATGCGCTCGAAAGGCATTTTCATCGAGTCTGACCGTGGAGAGGATTATCTTCGTTATCACTATGCCCAGTCTTTCTATGACATGGGTTATTCGAAGCTTGTATCAAAACTCAGAAACCTCGAAGTAGGGATCTATTACCTGAAAGGTCTCCTCGAGACTTTCAACAATAACCATCACTACGCAACAGTGGCCTATAATATGGGTCCTTACTGGACTAAGAGTCAGCTCCGTAATAATCTTCCGGTAGGAAAAAGTAATCACTACCTGAATAAGGTTTTGAAAAATTACTATCACATTACAAGAACCTTGAGCCAGAACTCCAATGTCACCTTCATCCCGCGTATCTGATCTGGGCCAGCTGAGGGAAGCACTCCTTCAGGCCAACTCAGAATTTTTCATTGTTCTTTCTGAGCGCAGAAAGCTCTGCATCTCTATTCAGGAAGTGAAAGAATCAACCGGGCGTTTTTCTCATTTCGATCCGGAGAGAGAAAAGATCGTTTTCGATCACTTCAAGCCGCAACTGAAAAGTCTTTCCATGCGTGAACTCCTGGCATTTTCTCTGGTAATGGAAGATCACGCACTCGCCATGGCGCCAGGCTCTTATCCTTACTGGTCTCAGCGTTATCATCTCTCATCAACTCCCAAAGATATTCATGAGATGATTAATCCACTGATGCTCAAAGCTTCGCATCCGGATATGTTTGCCAGGCTCGAGCTCACCCCGGAATTCCATTTTTTGAAAGAACTCTGATTGCCACTCTCTTCAGTCTCAACCTATTATTTTCCCTTATGAGTAAGGATCAAGTCATTGCCCTTGATGGTCCGTCCGGTAGCGGGAAATCCACCGTGGCCAAGATGGTCGCAGAAAAATTAGGTCTTATTTATATTGATACGGGATCTATGTTCCGTGCAGCTGCGTATGTTCTTCAGCATACCGGGATTGATTTCTCAAAACAAAAACTCACTCCTGCTGAAGATGAGCTGATTAATAAGTTCTTTCACGATCACCGATTCCAATATGCTCCGGAGCCCGGAGTATTGATTCAACTTGATAACCTGAACCTGACGGACGTTATTCGTGAGCACCAGGTTTCAAAGCTGGCCTCGCAAATTTCCAAATTCAAAGTGATCAGAGACTTCCTGGCAAACTGGCAGAGAACGATTGTGAAAGACCGTCCTTCAATCCTCGATGGAAGAGATATCGGCACGGTGATATTCCCCAATGCCATTCTGAAAGTATTTCTGACTGCCTCGGCAGAAGAAAGAGCTAATCGCAGGCTCGATGAGCTGAAGGAAAGAGGGCAAGCCGAACTTGATTACCATACTGTTCTTGCAGATATTAAAGAGCGTGATCACGAAGACATGACCCGGGAAATTGCCCCACTTAAGAAGGCCAGTGATGGAGTTGAACTTGATTCCACAGGCAAGACCATCCCTCAGATCGTGGATGAAATTATCGGAATTTGGAACAAGAGAAGAGAGAACCTATGATTCTGACCCAGGATAAGTTTCAGGAAATTATCGGAAAGTTTAATTCGCTCAAGCCGATTCTCGTTGTAGGTGATCTTGGTATTGATAAATATACTTACGGTGAAGTGAAAAGAATTTCCCCGGAAGCTCCGGTGCCGGTTCTGGAAGTCTCTAAAGAATGGCACAAACTGGGTCTGGCCGCGAACGTTTCGGATAACCTGAAAAGTCTTGAAGTTGCTTCTACACTTTGCGGCGTTATTGGTGATGATACCCGCGCAAATCTCGTGGAACATCTTCTGGAAGAAAGAAAACTGAATACATGGGGACTCGTCCGCGATCCTTCCCGCCATACAACTTATAAAGAGCGCGTAACAACAGCGACTCAACAGATCTGCCGCGTAGATTACGAAACGAAAGATACAATCGACGAGGAAACAAACCGTCGTGTTTCTTCCCGGATTCAGGAATTTGCAGAAAATCATTCTGGACTCATCATTGAAGATTATGGCAAGGGACTCTTCAGCGAGAAACTTTGCCAGAAAATTATTCACGATTTTAAAGAAAAAAATCTTCTGATCGCTGTCGATCCATCGAGATCAACACCCCCGCTCTGGTATAAAGGTGCAACTCTTTTGAAGCCCAATCGTCTTGAGGCCAACATGATGGTTGAAGCTCTCGGGTATTTCAAAGAAAGAAAACTCGAAACAATTGCACAAGTGCTAGCTGATAAACTGAATCTCGAAAAAGTCATCATCACTCTGGGTCCTGATGGAATGGCGATGCTCGACAGAAAGCATGACGACAAGTTACGGATTATTCCGACAGCTGCCAACGAAGTCTTCGACGTTTCAGGTGCCGGTGATACTGCGATTGCTGCTATCACCTCGAGTCTTCTCGCAGGCGCAACCCTTGAGGAAGCAGCATGGGTTGGTAACTGCGCGGCTGGTGTTGTTGTCAGGAAGCGTGGCACGGCCCTGTGTTCTCTGGAAGAACTGAAAGAATACTTCCTCAATCTCAGAAAAATCATGAAGTAATGCTGAAGACTCTTCCGACTCCGCCAGGTTTATTATTCGGAAGCTTTCTTTACAGTAAAGATCATCACTCTGAATCGAGTCTTGATACTCTCTGGACCGATGCTTTCGGGACTTCCGAAATCTGTCGCCCGGAATTTAATCCTCTCACCGAATATTACGCCAAAGAAATGCCGGGAGAGCTCTCCCGATTCCTGGTCATTACGGAGCAATCTTTTTCCCGTTCAGAGCTCTTGAACTCAAAACTCAAAAGTCTTGAATGGGAGAGACAGTTCGCATTGGATAATAAACGTACAGTAAATATTGATATCGGTTTTCTCTCACTGGAAAATTTTCTTCTCGCCACCACCAAGAATTACTCCCATAGGATTTTCATAGGGTATGACATTTTCGCTGATCTGACTTTCGAGTTTAAGCATGGTCAATTCCGTCCCTTGCCGTGGACATATCCTGATTACCAGGACCCGCAAAAAATCAGTTTCCTTACCCAGGCGCGAAATCGACTCCTCGCATCTTTTCTTCCCATGACGTAAACGCCCTGATAACCTTTTCCCTAAATTTCTCAAGGGATAGTCATGCAGGTACTCAATACACTTCTTCAGGATTTTACTACTGAGCTCAATACAGTTCAGAAAGTAGCGGATCTTCTGAACCTCAAGGCCAAATATATTGGTAAACAAGGACCATTGTCTGATGTGATGAAAAATCTGAAGGACGCCACTCAGGAAGAGAGAAAAACCATTGGTGCCAAGGCCAATGAAGTGAAGAATGCCATTGAAGAGTTAGTCGGCAAAAAAATGCTGGAACTCGAAGTTCAGGAGATCAATGCCAATCTCGCCAAAGATAAAGTTGATATTTCCCTGACAGACTCTGTTCTGGAAAAAGGACTTCAGTCCGCCGGATATCATCCGGTCACCATCATCCAGAAAGAAATTGAAGATATTTTCATTTCCATGGGGTTCGAAGTTCTTGATGGGCCTCACATTGAAGATGAATATCATAATTTCGAAGCACTTAATATTCCCGACACTCATCCTGCCCGCGATATGCAGGATACATTCTGGTTCGAGGATAAAAAACATCTCCTGAGAACTCATACTTCAACCATTCAGGTGCGCGGGATGAAAACCAGAAAACCTCCATTCCGATTTGTTGGTCCGGGGAAAGTTTTCCGTTCAGAGAGAACAGATGCGTCTCACGAAATGTGCTTTCATCAGCTCGAAGGAATGATGGTGGGTGAGGATGTTTCCGTGGGGAATCTGATTTATTTCATGAAAACACTTCTGACCGAAATTTTTAAGCGCGAAGTTGAAGTCCGTCTTCGTCCAGGATTTTTCCCGTTCGTTGAACCCGGCTTTGAACTTGATATCAAATGCCTTATCTGCGGTGGAAAAGGCTGTTCAGTCTGTAAGCAGGTTGGATGGGTCGAGCTTCTTCCTTGTGGAATGGTTCATCCAAATGTTTTACGCCACGGCGGCATTGATCCGGAAAAAAACTCAGGCTTTGCGTTTGGTCTTGGCCTTGATCGTCTCGTGATGATGAGATACGGAATCGATGATATCCGCCATCTTCATGGTGCTGACCTTCGTTTTAACTCACAATTCAAATCATTCTAGGACACATATGCTTATTTCACTTAACTGGATCAAAGACTTTGTAGAAATTCCGGACATGCCACCGAAGGAACTCGCTTCACGGTTCACTCTAGCGACTGCTGAAGTGGAAGACGTGATTGTGAAAGGTGAGAACCTCAAAGCAGTAACCGTGGTTGAAATTAAATCCCTCAAGCCGCACCCTGATTCCGATAAGCTCAATCTTGTGACTTTCGATGTCGGAAACGGCACGACGAAAGAAGTTGTTTGCGGAGCCCCGAACGTACGTCCTGGTCTCAAAGTTCCTTACGCTCCTATCGGGACAACACTTCCAAACGGTATGACACTGGAGCCGAAAAAGATCCGCGGAATTCTTTCTGACGGTATGCTTTGCTCGGAAACCGAATTGGGTCTGGGCGAAGGAAAATCCGGCCTCATGGAGCTTTCGGCTGATGCCAAACCAGGAACATCACTTCCGGTTTATCTCAAGATGGATTCTGACGTCATTTTAGATGTCGACAATAAATCACTCACACATCGTCCTGATCTCTGGGGCTATATGGGCCTTGCACGCGAGTTTGCGGCCGCACATCATAAGCCTCTAAAGAATAAGTTTACTCCCGATTGGGAAAAGAAAATCGAGTCAGGCTTTGGTAAAGAAAGTTCTCCGGTGAAAGTGGAAGTGAATAACGATTCTTCCTGCCTTGCTTATTACGGTCTGTCTATCGACGGAATCAAGATGAAGCCCACTCCTGATTTCATCAAAAACCGACTCGAGACAGTTGGTTTGCGTTCGATCAACCTTGTCGTTGATATAAGCAATTACGTCATGGTGGAACTCGGAATGCCGAACCATATCTTTGACCGGGAAAAAATCCGCGGTGGGAAAGTACTTATTTCGCGTGCTGGTATCGAGCAGAAATTTAAAACTCTTGATGAAACCGATCGTGACCTCATTTCATCTGACACAATAATCTCTGATTCTGAAAGACCTCTGGTCCTCGCGGGAATTATGGGTGGACTTGAAAGTGGAGTGTCAGATTCCACATCAAAAATTTTCGTTGAAGTGGCAAATTGGGAAGCCCCTGAAGTGAGAAAAACTTCTGTGCGACTCGGCCTCCGAACCGATTCTTCCCAGAGATATGAAAAAACTCTCGACAGTAACATGTGCTACCGGACACTTCTTCGCCTCGTCGAAATGCTGAAAGAGAATTTTCCTGAAATCAAAATTGTCGGCTCGCCTGAGAAATTCGTCAAAGCGGACAAGCTCTCCCAGGTCTTAAATCTCACTATCACTCATAAAGAAATTACGACGACCCTTGGATACAATGTGGAAGAGACACGGATCAAATCCATTTTTGAAAGTCTCGATTTCAAAGTCGCGCTGAAAGATGGGGTGTTCCTGGTAGCAGTTCCTACCTACAGAACGACCAAAGATATTAGCTGCAAGGCCGATCTTGTGGAAGAAATCGGACGCATGATTGGTTACGATAATATTCCCGCTGTTTCACCCATGCTTCCGGTGAGACCCGTTCGGCTATCTCCCTCGAAACAATTTCACAGAAAGATTCAGGATTTCCTCGTTCTACAGACCCGTGCTCTTGAAATCATGACATATCCTCTCGTAGGAAAAGATCTTCTGGAGAAAGCGATGTGGCCGGATCTTTCCGAGAAGCTTGTTCTGGTGAATGCGCTTTCAGTTGATAACGATAGAATGCGACCGTCGATCATTCCTTCCGTTATTGATAAAGCGGCTCAGAACCAGAAGAACTTCGATGCCTTCTCGTTTTTTGAGATTGGACGTTCCTATCTAGACTTTGAAAAAGAGCGCAGTCAGGTTGTCATCACGATGTACTCCAGAGAGGCCACCCGTTTTGTTGAGCTTGAGAATACGGTTGAGAAACTTCTGACTACTCTTAACGTTCCATTTAACTTCGCACCTGCGAATGAAAAATTTCCTAACCAGGTTCTTCCTAAAACATGGTCTGGAGTTCATCCTCACGAGTTTACGAATGTGCAGATCATGGGAAAATACAGTGGTGCTCTTTTTACAGTTCACCCACTCATCCTCAAGAACTACAAAATGAAAGGTCATCTCTCAATTGCTGTCATCGACATCACTGATCTTGAGTCACGTGAGCAAAAAGATAAAACGAAGTACCAGCCGATCCCTAAATTTCCTTCATCATCATTTGATGTGACTGTTGTAATGGAAAAAGATGCTGCAGCTGCAGCTGCAGTGTCTGCTTTGAACCTGCTTAAAGTGAAAGAGATCAAAAATAAGAGCCTCGTTTCTGTTTTTATGATCGATGAACTGAAAAAAGCCGTTACAGTAAGAACTGTATTTGAGGACTCAGAGAAGACTTTAACTCCTGAAACAATTAAATCCCTTGAGCAAATTGTCATCCAAGCACTTGAAAAGGCGGGACTTTACCTAAGGTCTTAAAAAGACATTGTTTAGGGCCATTTTTAGACTGAATTTTTTTTTAAATTCAAAGCGAAAATCCCTTGACGATTTTAGAGAGAAACCTTAATCTCCCAAAACACTTCCGAACGAATTTAAGTAGTTTTTGCATGAGTTAAATCTCAAGCCGGATTTTTTGCTCTTTTACATTTGAATAATTTTAAAATTTTGAGTCCTTCGGGATTCAAGATGAGATGAGAAAGTATCCGTTTTATTGCCAAGTCTTTCGTAAGATTTAGCAGTTCTAACGAACTGATTA
>JAYVHR010000034.1:0-7696 GCA_043771075.1 Bacteriovoracaceae bacterium | reverse complement strand
TTGTCATCTTCCGGAAAGAGAAAAACATAAAGAAGCGCGAGAACAGCAACTACGACGACGAGTCTTTTCTTCTTGGCCTTTGAAGCCTCTTCAAACTTTGAATCATCTTCTTCTTCAAACTCTACATCGTCCTCATCGCCCTCTTCCTCTTTCCGTTTCTGGAGAAAGTCCTGAACCTCTTTATCGATGTTCAATTCTTCTCTCTGGGCCATGCTGAGGAGTTCGGTTTTATTTCCAATGGAAATGACCTGCGTGGCATCTGACGAAGAGACTACGAGTGATTTATGAGATCGGGAACTTTCCTTAAGTGCGACCAGCTCTTTCTTTTGGGCTTCTTCAAAATCCTTCGCTTCTTTATCCTGAGCTTCCTGCATCTTGCGCATCTTCAGGATTTCTTCCTGAGCTACTGGATTGATCAGTGTCTTGTCTTCACGATCCGGGTCGGTTTCGAGTTTATTAAGTGAGAATTCCTGCGAGATCGTAACCGCAGAATTGCCGGAAGAAGTTGATTGCTGGGGCTTTATTTTGTTGAGTTCGCCACTGACTTTCGTCGGCGACAGGCGGAGGGTTTCCGTAAGATTTGCAGCAGGTCCATGATCATCAACGGAAAGTTTTTCGATTTCTTTTTCTGTGCGTTTTTGCCTGATCTGACTTAGGTCTATGACGAAAGTTGCATCTTCATTTCGGGGTTGGATAATTGTTCTGTTTTCATCCATCAGGTCCACATAGAAATCAAATGACGTCATCGCCTTCCACTCACCGAGCGGAAAGAGCTGAGCATCTTCATTTCCCTGAATGTGGCCCTTTGATTTCAAATCGCGAATTTGATCAATATCAAACGGCCCGATGACCCGCTCGTTCTTGAGTCGGATACGGTATTTCGTCATGAATCAATTATAAGGGAGATTAGGAATTTCCCTCGAAGAGAGGAAATAAATGCCTGTAAAAAAGGGGGGATAGAACCCCCCCGGAATTATTTGATGAAGACGGCAGCATTGCCGGATAGAACCATCGCTTGCTCCCAGAATATTCCCAGGAACACGACCGGAATAAAGAGAGCAACGATCACGGCCTGATTCTGGAAAGTAAAACCGATAACGCGTTCATCGCCATCTGATTTAGAGAACATCATGATCTTCGCAAGCTTCATATAATAGTAGAGTGACACGCACGAGTTTAAGGCTGCAACGATAGCAATACCGTAGTATTTCTTTTCGATGACAACCGCGAAGATATTGAATTTAGCAATAAAGCCTGAGAAAGGTGGCATGCCGGCGAGTGAAAAGAGAACCGACGCCATGATGATCGCCATAACCGGATGCTTATAAACCAGCCCCTTGAAAACATCATAAGTGTCCGTGCCGTACATGTCTGACAAGTGTGATGTGATGTAAAAAGCAATCAGTGTCATGAAGAGGTACGCAATCCCGTAAAAGAGAATTGCCTGAACTCCGACTTCATTCAATACCACCACACCGAGAATCATCATTCCCACGTGACCGATTGAAGAGAAGGCCAGAAGGCGTTTTACTGAACTCTGTCCAATTGCTGTGACGTTACCCACAGTCATCGTCATGGCTGAGATGACCAAAATAAGACCGATCCACGAAGCTGTCAGGACGGATCCATCGGAGAAAAATACGAATGAAACACGAACGAGAGTGGCAAGCCCAGCCATCTTCGGAACGATTGAGAAAAATGCCGTCACAGGTATTGGTGATCCCTGATAAACATCAGGGGTCCACATGTGGAAAGGGAAGAGAGAAATTTTATAACCGATTCCCACAAAAAACATGAGGAATGAAATGAGAACTATCGTAAGACTTCCGCCCTGAAGAGTGGCAAGTTTCGGCATCATTTCGACAAACTGGATTGAACCGAGAACACCGTAAAGATGACTGATTCCGAAAAGCGCCACACCTGCAGAAAGTCCGCCGTAGAGCGCGTACTTCAAACCAGCTTCCGTAGAAGTCGATTCATCACGCTTCAATGAACTCATGACGTAGGAAAGGATAGAGAGGGTTTCGATCCCCAGATAAACAGTGAGCATGTTGTTGGCAGATGCGAGAAGCATCCCACCAATAAGAACTCCTACAGCCATGATCGCAAACTCTGACTTCAGGTTCGTATAGATGTCGCGTGAAGAGCGTGAAAGCCAGATGGCCCCCATTGTTCCAACAACCATGATGATTTTTACGAGTGTCGAAAACGGATCAATCGTCACGGCATTGTGAAAGATATGAAGCGGAGCTTTTCCAAGATTTTGAATCAGAGGGATTAGTGTAAGACCCAGGACCGTCAGCGCGTAGGCATAAATCTTATCACGTGGGCCATGTTCGTTTTTCACAGAAGCTTCAGCTAACAGGAGTGTCGTCATGAGCACAACGCACATGACCTCCGGGATATAGTAGCTGAGAAAGCCGAATAATTCTTGTAACACTAAAAACCTCTCTTAAGAGAACTTCGCGAGCAAATCAACCAGCTGACCAACTGAAGCTTTCATTACATTCAGAAGTGGGGCAGGAAAAATACCAAAGAAAATTACGCAAATGCAAAGTGGGATCATGTAGAAAACTTCGCGTGCGTTCATGTCTTCGTATTCAGCAACTTCAGGATTCACTTCTCCGAAGAACATACGCTTAAACATCCAAAGGAGGTAAGCAGCACCAATCAGGAGACCAACAACCGCGATCACTGTGATGGTTGTGAATCTCTGATAGATTCCAAGGAAGATCAGGGCCTCAGAGATGAACCCCGAAAGACCTGGAAGTCCGAGAGAAGCAAACATACCGATGATGAACACGACTGAATATTTCGGAAGCTGAGTATAGAGGCCGCCGAAACCTTTTGTTCCGTCTGGTTTTACAATCCAGCGGTGGTGAGAGCGCTCATAAAGAATCCCAATGAGTAAGAACATCATTGCCGTAGAAGTACCGTGGTTGAACATCTGAAGAACAGCTCCGTTCATACCTTGGATTGTCATCGCTGAAAGACCAAGCATGACGAAACCCATGTGAGAAACTGAAGAGTAAGCAACGAGCTTCTTCACATCGTCCTGGGCCATGGCACAGAATGCTCCGTAGATTACAGAGATGAGACCAAGAACTGCAATGATCGTTGAATATTCAACTGCTGCGGCCGGGAAAATCGGGAACGCAATCCGCAGGAATCCGTACGTCCCCATTTTAAGGAGTACGCCGGCGAGGATAACCGAAACTGCAGTAGGGGCCTGAACGTGAGCGTGCGGGAGCCAGGTATGGAATGGAAATACTGGAACCTTGATCGCAAAACCAAGGAACATAAACCAGAAGAATAATTTTTCAAAAGATACCGTTGTACCGAAAATTTCAAGAGTCATCTCAGTAAAGCGACCACCCTGGAGAGCGATGATGTTGAAAGAATCTTCGCCTTTGCCGGTAGCGTAGTAGAGAGCCACGATACCAACGAGCATGAAGATTGATCCGAAGAACGTATAAAGAAAGAATTTAATCGCAGCGTATTCGCGGTTTTCTCCACCCCAGATTCCGATAAGGAAGAACATCGGAAGGAGCATCACTTCCCAGTAAACGTAGAAGAGGAAGAAATCGAGGGAGAAAAAGACCCCGAACACTGTCGACTGAAGCATCAGAAGAAGTGCGAAGTAACCCTTGATGTTCTTTTCAACTGTCCAGCTCGAGAGCGTACAGATGAAGAAGAGAAGTGCATTCAGGAAAGTCATCGGCAGGGTAATACCGTCTATCCCGAGCGAGTAGTTTATGTGGAACTGCTGAATCCACGGCATCTTAAACACAAACTGCATGCCCGGCTCGGCAATATCGAAGTTTATGTAAAGTACCACTGTTAACAACAGTGTAATTCCGGTCGTCACGAGAGTTACCAGACGGATAACATGCTCTTTAGACTTCGGAGTGAGTATGACACCCACCATACCGATGATTGGTAACCACAAAACCCAGTTCAAAATTCCGTTCACAAAGAACCCCTCTATAAAGAAAAAATCAAATGTTTAATGTCCAAATATATGAAGCCAGAACCATCACAAGCATAATGAAGTAGAACTGGATCTTCCCTGACTGCACAATTCTCAGAACTAAGTTAAAGAGATTGACCGCAACACCCGTTCCATCAACACCAATAGCGTCGATGACAACGTTATCAAACCACTTCGACGCCTTGAAAATAACTCTGTTTACAACAGCAACACCGTCGATGGCATAGCGGTCATAAACCCCCATATCTAACCACGCGAGGAATCGGTTGAGACCGAGAAGGCCCTGCTTGATGAGGACATCGATATAGAAATGATCAAAGTTGTATTTGGCTTTCAGGAGGGCAGTCACACCCGGGAAGGTATCGGCCAGCGGCTTGATCGATTTGCGAATGTACATCAGGAAAGCGATGAAGACACCGGCGAAGGCGATAAAGATAGAGGCCCATGCACCAATAACGTGGGCCGTGTGGAGCTTGTGATCATCCGGATTTGGTCCGGCATAACCAGACTGATGATGATACTGAGCGGCCGGAAGAGCAGTTACTTCTCTTGAATCAATCGAAGTGAAAGACTGCTTCTGACGATCGACGAACTTTTCAACTTTCGGAGCTTCCACGAGGATTTTAAACCACTCGTTTTTACCGCCGAACATATTTCCAAAGCCCTGACCAACAATGTTGCCGGAGAACCAGAAGCCAAGTGTAAAAATGGAAAGAAGTAGGAGGGGAACGTTCGAGCGAAGATCAAGATGTTCCTGGTGGATATCGTGACCATGACTTTCGTGTCCGTGAGCATCTTTGTGTCCATGACCATGACCGTGATCATCATGATGAGTGCGGTTTTCCCCGTAGAAAGTAAGGAACATCATACGGAACATATAGAAAGCAGTAAGTCCTGCCCCCGCGAATCCGAGAATTGGAACGATAGCGAGAAGAGGATTCTGCCCGGCCATGAAACCAAAATAGAGAGCATCGCCAAGGATTCTATCTTTCGAAACAAACCCAGAGAAGAGCGGAATACCTGCGATGGCGAGTGTACAGGCCATCATCGAAAAGTGCGTATAAGGCAGATATTTTCTGAGACCACCAAGTTTCGGCATTTCCTGTTCGTGAACAGAGTGAATGATAGAACCTGCAGATAAGAAGAGGCATGCTTTGAAAAAGGCGTGAGTGATTACATGCATGAAAGCGGCGTTATAAGAACCAACACCCACACCGATGATCATGTAACCCAGCTGCGAGAGAGTTGAATAAGCAAGAACGGCCTTGATGTCTGTCTGAACCATGGCAATGGTCGCAGCACCAAAAGCGGTGATGGCACCAATAACTGCGATGAACCAGGTGATATCACCGAGAACCATCAGCGGATACATGCGAAGTGAAACCCAGACTCCGGCCGTTACCATGGTAGCAGCGTGAATAAGGGCAGAACCAGGAGTTGGACCCATCATCGCATCGGGAAGCCAGACGTGAAGTGGGAACTGTGCTGATTTCCCCATGGCACCAAGGAAAATACAAAGCGCAGTGAAGGTAGCAAAGGAGATTCCCAGAACCATCTGGCCATCAAATTTACCCTGAGCAATCGCCGAATAAATATCAACGTAGCTCACAGATCCAATTACCATCCACAGAGCAACAATTCCGAGGAGAAGGAAAACATCACCCACCCGTGTGGTCATGAATGCTTTGAGAGAAGCATCGCCGGCTTTCTCTTTCTCATAATAGATACCGATCAGGGAGTAAGAGCAGAAGCCCATAATTTCCCAGAAGATGAACAGTGAGAAGAGGTTGTCGGAAAGTACGAGACCAAGCATCGCGGAAGTAAAGAGGGGAAGGAAGGTAAAGAATCTTCCGTGTCTTACATCGTGATCCATATACCAGGTAGAGAAGAGATGAATGAGAGTGGCCACACCGGAAACCATAAGGAGCATGATCGCCCCCATGTTATCGAGATAGATTCCCATATCTACTTTAAAGATATGTGTTCCGTAAGAAAGATCAAACCAGGTGAATGACTTGTGAATATAGAAATCAGTCGCGAATTGTCCGAAGAAAAAATCTGCGAAGATTCGTGCTGAAAACACAAAAGAGATAAAGACACTTAAAAGTGCCAGCCAGTCTCCGTTTCTCGGGAGCTTCCTGCCAAAGAATGCGTTTATGACAAACGCAATTACCGGGGCAAGAAAAATGGGCGCGATACTACCAACTGTATATTGCATGCTAGTTCCTTAACTGTGTCGCTTCGTCGATATGAGTTGTTTCTTTGATCTGAAAGAAACGGATTACGATGGCGAGTCCTACTGCTGCTTCTGCAGCTGCCACCACAATGATGAACAGAGCGAAGACGTGGCCATCGAGATTATTCGTTACGTAGCGGGAGTATGCTACGAAGTTTAATGCTGCTGCATTCAGGATCAATTCAATCCCGAGAAGAATGGCAACGATGTTCTTTCTGGCGATCATCACAACGAGACCGAGCACAAAAAGGAACAATGAAATTAAAAGGTATGAAGTTAAGCTAACCATGTTTCCTCTATTGCTTCCGTGGTCTGGCGATAATCGCAGCACCCACGAGAGCTCCCAAAAGAAGGACCGATGAAAGTTCAAAAGCAAGAACATGATCTTTCACAAGAAGATGGCCGATTTCAGAAACCGTTGAGGGAAGCTCATTGGTAATCTGCTTTGTCGGCAATGTGCTTGCGACACTCATTAAAAGTTTTATGTTAGTGAGGATAAAAACCACTGCCACTAGTCCACCGAGAGCAAACGTCCACTTGTTACCCATTGAAGGAGCAAGTCCCAGCAAGTTCTGCGCACGCGAAACGAAATCCTTTCCTCCTGTCAGCATGACAGCGAAAAGCATAAGGATAACGATACCACCGACGTAAACCATAATCTGAGTTACGGCGACGAAGTCAGCACCAAGAGTTGCATAGAGACCCGCAATTCCGATCAGGCATCCCAGAAGAAACACACATGAATGCATGAGGTTTCGTGTGACTGCGACCGCGATTCCACACCCAACGGTGAGAGCGGTTGATAAAAGGAATAAGACTTGAAGAAACATGTTAATCCTTAATTAGTGACCGCTGCCCATAAGGAGCTGCGCCACTGATTTTCCATTAAACACAACAACCCATACAGCACAGCCGACGAGATTGAAGATTGCAATCGGTGTCAGATATTTCCAGCAAATCGACATGAGCTGATCCACGCGAAGACGCGGGAAGGTCCAGCGAATCCAGATCACTACATAATAAAGGAGCAGGGCCTTGGTCATGAAGATCACAACCTGTACCAGCTGAAGGGGAAGAATATCAAAAGTGAGATCTACCGGAAGGTTCGATCCACCGAGGAAGAGGGCCGCACCCACGCCGCAAACAACGAATACTTCGATGTACTCTGCGAGAGCAAAAAAGCCGAATCTCATACCAGTATATTCAGTGTGGTAACCCGAAACGAGTTCTGACTCTGCCTCCGGAAGATCGAATGGTGCGCGGTTTGTTTCAGCAAGTGCGCCCACGAAATAAACAAAGAAGGCCATAAAAGCGAACGGGTTGTGAAAGACAAACCAGTTTGTCGGAAGTCCGCGCTGGTGAGCACTGATTGTTCCGAAGCCCATTCCGCCGGCGAGAAGAGTGATCGCAAGAATAGAGATGGTCACGGGAATTTCATAAGAAATAATCTGAGAAGCCCCTCTCATACC